>NZ_CAJCKS010000006.1:0-70594 GCF_903970985.1 Pantoea sp. ME81
CAGCTTTCCTCTCGCATGCGCCCGTAATCCTAGGGATCTTCGCCCTCCTCTACTCTTCCGCCGTCCCCGGCGCCCTCCACCACGCCCTACGCTCTGTCCCTACACGACGCTGTTCCGCTCCCTCTGCGACAGCGCCATGCGTTCCAGCGCGTTGGCGATCAGCACCGTAAAAGTTTCAACTAAACGCTGCTGTTCCGGGATCATCAGTTGGCGCAGATTTTCCGGCTCTACCACCAACAGTCCACGGCAGTGATTCCCGCTTTTCAACGGCAGAATTTGATACGGCACCGCTGGCAAGGTATCGGTGCCTGCACCGGCGGGCTGTGCTTTGCTAAAGCTCCATTTGGCGATGCCGAGATCGGGCGGCGTACCAATACTGCTCTCACCCACCGCCTGTAACTCACCCTGCTCATCCGGCAGCAGCAGCTGGCTGCGTGCCTGCAAGGTGACATCAATCACGCGCTGGCTGGTGGCGGCGATATCCTGCGGCGTGAGCGCGCTGCCGAGCGATTTTGCCATCTCATACAAATGCCGCGCACGCTGTTCACGATAGCGCGCGACTTTAGCCTGATAACGCACGCCTGCTGTCAGGTTCCCGACGATCACCCCTACCGCCAGCATCACCGCGAAGGTCACCAGATACTGCAAATCCGATACCGCCACGGTGCCGGTCGGGGCGACAAAGAACAGGTCAAAAGCCAGGATGTTGATCACCGTGGCAAACACCGAGGGCCAGCGGCCAAAGCGCAGCGCGACTAACACCACGGCTAACAGATAAATCATCACGCCGTTGGCCGGATCGAACTCCACCAGTAGCCAGCGACCTACGATCGTCACCAGAATACACAGCGCAATCGCCATCAGGCAGCCGCGCAGATGCAGCCGCCACTTATCACTGTTGGCCTGTTTACCGCCCATCGGATGCGGCGCGTCGCGCACCGGTTCGTCCAGTGCCACCACCAGCAAATCGAGGTCTGGGCCAAGCTGGCCCAAACGCTGGGCAAAACTGTCGCGCCGCCAGCGCCGTTGCGGCTGACGACCGGTGACGATTTTGCCGAGATTATGCTCGCGTGCGTAACGCAGCACGGCGCGGGCTTCATCGGGATCGGACAGGGTGGCGGTTTCCGCACCCAGCTCTTGGGCCAGTTGCAGCGTGCGTAAAATGGCACGACGACGTGCTTCCGGCAGGCGATTCAGACGCGGCGTTTCCACGTACACTGCGTGCCACTCGCTGCCGAGACGCGCGGCTAAACGCGCGGCGGTGCGCACCAGTTTTTCACTGCCGGTGTCGTCGCCGATGCACAATAAAATGGCGTCACGTGTGTGCCAGACTTTGTCGCGGCCCTGCTGGTCGCGCCAGGCACGCATCTGATCGTCCACGCGGTCCGCGGTACGGCGCAGCGCCAGTTCGCGCAGGGCAAACAGGTTGCCTTTGCGGAAGAAGTTTTCAATCGCACGTTCAGCACGATCGCCGACGTAGACTTTGCCCTCTTTTAGCCGCTGGCGCAGATCGTCCGGTGGCAGATCCACCAGCACCACCTCATCGGCGCTATCGAAAAACGGATCGGGTACGGTTTCGCGCACCTGGATGCCGGTCACGCCGCCGACCACATCGTTGAGGCTTTCCAGATGCTGCACGTTGACGGTGGTGATCACGTCGATGCCCGCTTCCAGCAACTCTTCGATGTCCTGCCAGCGTTTGGGATGGCGCGAACCCTGCACATTGGTGTGCGCCAGTTCGTCCATCAGGATCACCGCCGGATGACGCGCCAGTGCTGCATCAAGATCGAATTCGGCATGCCGTGAACGCCCAGTGGCGCGACGCGGCAATACCGCCAGGCCGTTGAGCAGCGCAGCGGTTTCTTCACGTCCATGGGTTTCCACCACGCCCGCCAGCACATCGAGGCCTTGCGCACGTAAACGCTGTGCCTCCTGCAGCATGGCGAAGGTTTTCCCCACGCCCGCACAGGCGCCAAAGTAGATTTTCAGCTTACCGCGATGGCTGTCGCTGTGATTCAGCAACAGCGCATCGGGATCGGGGCGGGTGATTTCGTCGTTCATCAGTTATCCGTTGTGAAAAGCGCGATAAATCGCGCTATCAATCAATTATCCCTGTAGCGCATCCAGCGCCATATTCAGCCGCAACACGTTCACCGTCTCTTCACCGATAAACGGCAGCAGCGGACGCTCGGTATTGCGGGCAATCAGCGCTTCCACATCCTTCAGCGCCATATTGCGCGCTGCCGCCACACGCGGTGCCTGCCACAATGCGGCTTCCGGTGAAATATCCGGATCGAGCCCACTCGCCGATGCCGTCACCAGCTCAACCGGTACCGTAGTTGGAGCCTGTGGATTGGCGGCGCGCAGTGCAGCCACGCGCTCGGCCACCGCTTTATCCAGTGCCGGATTGCTCGCCGCCAGGTTGCTACCGCTGGAGGCCAACGCGTTGTAGGGCGCATCGCCGGTCGCTGATGGACGGCCCCAGAAATGGCCGGGCTGCGTAAACACCTGACCAATCAAATCGGAACCGCGCTCCGCGCCATCCTGCTCAATCAACGAACCGTTGGCCTGTGACGGAAACCACCACTGCGCTAAGCCGGTGGTCAGCAGCGGATAGACCGCGCCGGTTAATAGCGTCAGCAGTATTAACAATACAATAGCTGGACGTAACTGACTCATTTCTCTTCTCCTTAAACCAGACCAAACAGCGTCAGCAGCAGGTCGATGGCTTTAATACCAATAAACGGCACCACTAATCCGCCGACACCGTAAATCCACAGGTTGCGACGCAGCAGCGCGGCAGCACTCATTGGGCGATAACTCACACCTTTCAACGCCAGCGGGATCAGGAACACAATCACCAGCGCGTTGAAAATGACCGCCGACAGAATCGCTGAGTTCGGTGAGTGCAGATGCATCACGTTCAGCATATTGAGCTGCGGATAGGTGGCCGCAAACGCCGCCGGGATGATGGCAAAGTACTTCGCCACATCATTGGCGATACTGAAGGTGGTCAGTGAACCGCGTGTCATCAGCATCTGTTTACCGATGTGCACCACTTCCAGCAGTTTGGTTGGGTTGGAGTCGAGATCGACCATGTTCCCAGCCTCTTTCGCCGCCTGCGTGCCCGAGTTCATCGCCACTGCCACGTCCGCTTGCGCCAGTGCGGGGGCGTCGTTGGTGCCGTCGCCGGTCATCGCCACTAAACGCCCTTCCGCCTGATACTGACGGATCAGTGCCAGCTTGGCTTCCGGCGTCGCCTCCGAGAGGAAATCATCCACGCCCGCTTCTGCCGCGATGGCCGCCGCCGTCAGCGGGTTATCGCCGGTAATCATCACCGTCTTGATGCCCATTTTGCGCAGCTCGGCAAAACGTTCTTTGATGCCGCCTTTGACGATATCTTTTAGCGCCACCACGCCCAGCACCTGTGCGCCTTCGGCCACCACCAGTGGTGTGCCACCCGCGCGCGCCACTTCTTCGACGCTGGCGTTCACTTCTGCCGGGAAACGGCCGTTGTTGGCTTCGATATGGCGGCGAACCGCGTCAACGGCCCCTTTACGAATCAGACGATCCTGCACGTTGACGCCACTCATGCGCGTCTGTGCCGAGAACGGAATAAAACTCGCGCCCATGCTGCTGAGATCGCGTTCGCGCAGGTTAAATTTTTGCTTCGCCAGCACCACGATGCTGCGCCCTTCCGGGGTTTCATCCGCCAGCGAGGCCAGTTGCGCGGCGTCCGCTAACTGCTGCTCGGTGACGCCAGGTGCAGGCATAAACTGCGTCGCCTGGCGGTTACCCAGCGTGATGGTGCCGGTTTTATCCAGCATCAGCACATCGACGTCGCCCGCTGCTTCCACCGCACGACCGCTGGTGGCGATGACGTTAGCACCGAGCATGCGGCTCATCCCCGCCACGCCAATCGCCGACAGCAAGCCGCCGATAGTGGTCGGAATCAGACACACCAGCAGCGCCACCAGCACCGTTACGCTCACCGGCGTGCCGCCGTAAGCGGAGAACGGCCACAGGGTGGCCGTCGCCAGCAAGAACACGATGGTCAGCGACACCAGCAGAATGGTCAGCGCGATCTCGTTCGGCGTTTTGCGGCGTTTGGCACCTTCGACCATGGCAATCATGCGATCGAGGAAGGTTTCGCCCGGATTAACGCTGCACTGGATCACCAGCCAGTCAGAAAGAATGCGCGTACCGCCCGTTACCGACGAAAAATCGCCGCCGGATTCGCGAATCACCGGAGCCGATTCGCCGGTAATCGCACTCTCATCCACGGAAGCGCCGCCTTCCAGCACTTCGCCGTCACACGGGATGATGTCACCCGCTTCCACCAGCACCACGTCGCCTTTACGCAAGGTGTCTGCTGCTACCGGCTGCCACTGCGCGCCATGACGTGGCTCAGCCAGCTTTTTCGCATCACTGGTTTTGCTGATGCCTTTCAGGCTGTTGGCCTGCGCCTTGCTGCGCCCTTCCGCCAGCGCTTCAGCGAAGTTAGCAAACAGCACCGTGAACCACAGCCAGATGGCGACCCCGGCGGTAAACCCGGCGTTGCCGCTTAGATGGCCTGTCAGCATGCCGATGGCCAGCAGCGAGGTCAGCACGCTGCCGAGCCACACCAGGAACATTACCGGGTTGCGAAACTGCACGCGCGGATCGAGTTTCTTCACCGCATCCAGCACGGCGGTTTTCGTCAGCGCTGCATCAAACAGCGCCAGTTGTTGACGACTCATGATTCCGTTATCCCTGAATAAGTTGCAGATGTTCCGCCACCGGGCCGAGTGCCAGCGCGGGGATAAAGGTCAGTGCCCCCACCAGCAATACGGTACCAATCAGCAGCGCGATAAACAGTGGACCGTGGGTCGGTAACGTACCGTTGCCCACCGGCTGGATTTTCTTCGCCGCCAGCGAACCGGCAATCGCCATTACCGGAATGATGATGCCGAAGCGTCCCACCAACATGCAGAAGGCCAGCAACAGGTTCCAGAACGGGGTGTTGGCGCTCAATCCGGCAAAGGCACTGCCGTTGTTATTGGATGCCGACGAAACGGCATACAGCACTTCGCTGAAGCCGTGGATGCCTGGATTCGCCATACCGGCGCGCCCTGCATCCGTCATCATTGCCAGTGCAGTGCCGAGCAGCACCAGGGTAGGCGTCACCAGAATCGCCAGTGCGGTCATTTTCATCTCCCACACATCGATTTTTTTACCCATGTATTCAGGTGTGCGACCAATCATCAGACCGGCGATAAATACCCCGAGCAGCACGAACAGCAGCATGCCGTACAACCCAGCACCGACGCCGCCGAACACCACTTCACCCAGCTGCATCAGCCACATCGGCACCATGCCGCCCAGTGCAGTAAAGGAGTCATGCATGGCATTCACCGCACCGCACGAGGCTGCGGTGGTGATCACCGCAAACAGGCTGGAGTTGAGGATGCCAAAGCGCGTCTCTTTGCCTTCCATGTTGATGGCGCTGTCTGCACCGAGTGCCAGGAAGTGCGGATTACCGCGCAGCTCTGCCCACATCACGGTAACCACCGCCAGCACAAACATGATGGTCATCGCCCACAGCAGCATGTGGCCCTGACGGCGGTCGCCCAGATGCTGACCGAAGGTGAAGCACAGCGCCGCCGGGATCAGGAAGATACTCAGCATCTGCACAAAGTTGGTCAGCGCGGTCGGGTTTTCAAACGGATGGGCGGAGTTGACGTTAAAGAAGCCGCCGCCATTGGTGCCGAGCATTTTGATCGCTTCCTGCGAAGCCACCGGACCGAGTGGCAGCGTTTGCTTCGCCCCTTCCAGCGTGATGAGTGCGTGATAAGGCTCAAACGTCTGGATGCTGCCCTGATAAACAAAGAACAGCGCTATCAGCAGGCTGATCGGCAGCAACACATACACCGTGATGCGTGTCAGGTCGCGCCAGGCGTTGCCCAGCGTTTCCAGTGAGCGATTGGCAAAACCGCGAATCAGCGCAAAGGCCACCGCGATGCCGGTCGCCGCCGACAGGAAGTTTTGCACCGTGAGGCCCGCCATCTGGCTAAAATAGCTCACCGTGCTTTCGCCCGCGTAAGCCTGCCAGTTGGTGTTGGTGACAAAGCTGACGGCGGTGTTGAGCGCCAGATCCCAGCTTAGATTAGGCAAGTGTTGCGGGTTGAGCGGCAGCGACCCCTGCGACATCAAAATCGCCAGCAATAATAAGAACCCCAGCGCGTTGAACAGCAGGATCGCCAGCAGATAGTGCGGCCAGCGCATGGCGCCACTCTCCACACCGGCCAGCCGCCACAGCGCCCGCTCGGTACGCGGCAACAGCGGCTTGTCGGCCACTAACACCGCAAGAAAACGCCCCAGCGGTTGTGCCAGCACCATTAGCACCAGCAGATAGACCGCAATCAGTAAAAACGAATTCGCAGCCATCAGAATGCCTCCGCATTAAGCAGGGCATAAATCAGGTAGCCCAACAAGATAAACACCAGCACGATGCCGGCAATCACGCCCACGCTCACAGCAACCTCCAGAGGATTTGGTAGTGCTGCAAGCATGCGCGGCGCGGCATAAAGAAGGGGTAAAAAGGCGGGAATCCGGCGTAAAGAAAGTATAAAAATGCAGTCGAATTAGGCGGTTTCCAGTGCCCAGATACGATTGAGGTCGATGTTCTGCCACAGGCTATTGTCTTCGGCCCCCGTGATACTGTCGGTGCAGAACGAATCCCCGAGATCCAGCTCTTCCGGCTTCACCTCTCGTTGAGCGTGCAGCGACCAGAACACATGCACTTTGGGTTTTAACAGCGATTTTTCACCGGCCTGCACCACCAGCGCCACGCGCCCGGACGCGAGTCGTACCAGCGATCCCACCGGATAGATGCCGATGGTGCGCACGAAGGCGTGCAGCAGCGTATTGTCGAAGTGACCGCGCCAGCTCAGCATATTGTGCATCGCTTCGGCGGGCGTCCATCCCTTGCGATACGGACGATTAGAGGTCACGGCATCATAGACATCGCATACCGCGGCCATACGAGAAAACAGCGAAATTTCTTCGCCTTTCAGTTTGTGGGGGTAACCGCTGCCATCGACTTTTTCGTGGTGATGCAGCGCAATATCTAACAGGTCTTCCCCTGCATCAGCCTCCATCAGCATCTGTGCACCAATAATCGGATGCTCGCGCATGATGGTGAACTCCTCGTCGGTGAGCTTGCCGGGTTTATTGAGGATCTCCAGCGGCACTGCCGATTTGCCGACATCATGCAGCAATCCACCCATGCCCACGCGCCGCTGCTGGTGTTCATCGAGCCCCATTTTTTTGCCCAGCGAGATCATCAACCCGCACACTGCCATGGAATGCAGATAGGTGTAATCGTCGTGATTTTTCAGCCGCGCCACGCTGAGCAACGCAGTCGGTTCACGGGTAATCGATCCGGCAATGTCGTCCACCAGGTCCATCGTATAGTTGAGGTCCAGCCCCTGTCCCATACGCGCTTCGTTGAACATCGCCAGCACCTGTGGCTTGCCCTGATTGAAGATGGTTTGTGCCTGATCCAGCTCCTGGAAAAATGGGGTTTGCGGAATGGCTTTCTTCGGCGCAGGCTTCGCAGGTGCCTGCACCGACTTATCGAGATCGATCCAGATTTGCTGGATCCCTTCGTTGCGGATCATCGCGATCTGGCGTTTATCGGTGATCAGCATTTGGTTGCGAATGCGTTTGTCCTTGAACCACCAAACCTCCAGTTTGTGGATGAACATTCCTTGCCGCAATTCGTCAACGGTAATCAGCTTTATCACGATATCTCTCCTTAATATCAGTGGATGGTAAGGAGAGGTATCGGCAGCTGAGCAAATAATCTTCAGGTGTGATTTGTGCGATCTGTGAGAGGGGAAGTGATTTGGATTAGCGCAATAGATTCGTAGCGCTACGCCTGACTGCGCAGCGTTGTCGCGAAATGCTGCATCGCACTATTGCCGGAGTTTTTCAGGCAACCTGAATACCGCGCTGTGCCATAAAAGTGCTCAACGGCGTTACACGACTTAATTCTTCTTGCGTGCGGGCATCATTTTCCACTTCCCATTGGTCCTGATAACGCTGGAGGTTTAGCCAAAAATCAACGGAAGTATCAAAAACGACCGCTAAACGGTATGCCATTTCGGTCGTCAGTTTGCGATTGTTATTGACCATCGCGCTGGCGGTGTTTCTGTGCACATTCAGCATTTCAGCCAGGTCATTCACTTTGAGGCGAAGGGGTTCGAGGAACTCGTATTGCAGCACATCACCAACACTGGTGGGTTTACGTTTTGCCTGATTCATTTTTGTTTCTCTTTGCTGGTAATTTTCGTCCACGTGCAGTGGTTATCGGTGATTTTTGTAACGGTGCGGATCGAGATAAAGATCGCTAGCCTCGCCATTCATCCAGCGAAATATGAGTCGATATTGCTCATTAACGCGGATGGAATAATAACCCAGCAAAGGGGGCTTCAGGGCTTCAAAACAGTTTCCAGGCGGCGATCGCAGATCATGATGCGTTTTAGCGGCATTGATGATATCGAGTTTACGCGCGAGCGCTGATTCAATGGTTTTGGGGAGACACCTGTGCGGTAAGGCATAAATAAAAAACTGCTCAAGCCAATCATCCCGAAAATGTCTAATTGCACCCTTCATCTGCTTCCCTGCCTGAAAATAAATCAGGCAGGCAAGTTACTGCCAAAACGCACAGCAGCCAAGTGCAATATTTAACATTATAAAGAATGTTCCAACGGGATTACAAAATTATTTTGAAATTAAAGAAAACATCATGAGAACTGTGAGCGGCTTAGCATTAAGCAGCCGCTAAGTTTGCCCGTAAAGAAGCTACACCACCCGCGTTAACACCGCTTCGCCTTGCGAAAACGCCAGCAGGTTTTCAAACACCAAATCTGCCATCGCCGCCATGGTTTCATGGGTGCTGCTGGCGAGATGCGGGGTGATCACCACATCATCACGCTGCAGTAACGCAGCAGGCACCGCCGGTTCATGCTCGAACACATCCAGACCGGCACCCGCAATCTCAGCGGCTTCGAGCGCCGCAATCAACGCCTGCTCATCCACCACACTGCCGCGCGCAATGTTGATTAAAAAGCCCTTCGGCCCCAGCGCACGTAACACTTCAGCATTCACCAGATGATGCGTGGCGGCACCGCCGGGTAGGGTCAGCACCAGAAAATCCGCCTGCTTTGCCAGTGATAACAGCGAATCGTGGCGCGTGTAAGGCACATCCGGGCGTGAACGCGGGTTGTAAAAATGCACATCCATATCAAACGCCTGCGCGCGCTTCGCCAGCTCTTTGCCAATCCCACCCAGACCGACGATCCCGCACACTTTACCGCCCACTTTGGTGGTCAACGGATAGCGCCCTTTCGCTTGCCAGTTACCGGCGCGCACATAACGATCCGATGCGCTGATGTGGCGCGCCACATCCAGCAGCAGCGCCATGCCGGTATCCGCCACGCAGCTGTTTAAAACGCCTGGCGTGTTGGTCACCACGATGCCACGCGCTTCGGCGGCAGCAATGTCTATCGCGTCATAGCCCACACCGTTACTGCAAATCACCTTTAGATTGGGCAACTGCGCCAGTAGCTCCGCATTCGCCCCCATCAACGCATTGCCGCTGGTCACCAGCGCATCAATACTGGCACCGTGCTCGGCCAGCCACGCGGCCTGATCATCCTGCTGCCACAGCCGCGAAGTAGAGAAGTGCGCGTCGAGATTATCCTGCAGCCGCTGCGGTAACAGCGGCCCTTTTAGCAATACGTTAAACGGCTTTAATCCCATCTTGTTTCCCCTGATTTTCGAAGGATGTTGCAGACGAATCCTGCTCGTCACCGACGCGTTCAATCGGGCCCATCACCAGCAGGAACAGCAGCGCCGCGACGATGCAGTGCGCGCCAACGAACACCAATCCAATACTGTAGCTGCCGGTCAAACCGACGATGATGCCGAACAGCAGTGGCGTGATAAATCCGGCCATATTGCCGATGCCATTGAAGATCGCGCCCGCCAGACCTACTGCTTCTTTCGGTGCGGTATCACTGACAATCGTCCAGGTACCCGCGCCCGCCGCCACGCCTTTCCCGAAGAAGGCAAACGACATAATGGCGATAATGCCGGCATTGGTCGGGATCACCGCAGCCAGAATCAGCGAGGCGGCCATCAGCATGCCGACGATATACGGCGTTTTACGCGCCCACGACAGGCTCCAGCCGTTAGCCAGCAACTTGTCAGAGATGTAACCGCCGCTGATGCCGCCCAGGAAGCCAAACAGCGCCGGAGCGATGGTGGCAAAGCCCGCTTCCATGATGTTCATGCCGCGTGCCTGCACCAGGTAAATCGGGAACCAGGTGATAAAGAAGTAGCTGAGCGCAATGATGCAGTATTGCCCGATATAGGCGCACCACAGCATGCGATTGCTGAGCAAGGTTTTAAACATCGCTTTGCTCAAGGGTGGACGTGCTTTGAGCGTTTGCGCTGAATCGATATCCACCAGCGCACCGCCCTCCTCAATGTATTTCAACTCTGCGGCTGATACATGCGGATGCTGTTTCGGGCTGCGCATATACCAACCCCACACAAACACCGCCAGCACGCCAATACCGCCCAGCACAAAGAACGGCCACTCCCAGCCGAAGCGGGATACCAGCCAGCCGGACAGCGGTGAGAAGATGGCAACGGCAAAATACTGCGCCGAGGCAAACAGCGATGAGGCACGACCGCGTTCGGCACCGGGGAACCACATGATCACCGCACGCGCGTTGGCCGGAAAGCTCGGTGCTTCAATCAGTCCGAGGGCAAAGCGCAGCGCAAACATCAGCATCAGCGCCATGGTCATGCCGTTGGAAAACTCGCCAATAAAACCCATTAAAATAGTCGAAACCGACCACAGCGCCAGCGTCACGCCATAGACTTTTTTCGTACCGAAGCGGTCAAGGAAAATCCCGCCGGGGATCTGGCCGATCACATAGGCCCAACTGAATGCCGAGAGGATCAGGCCAAGCTGGATCGCTGATAAACCAAACTCCTCTTTGATCGCCGATCCGGAGATCGACAATATCGAACGGTCGGCATAGGCCACCACGGATAGAAACAGGATCAGACAGAGGATCCAGATACGCACATGACTGTTCTCATTGCGGTTTTTGCTTAGTAACATGGCTGAACCCCTTAATGAAGGAGCGTCCTGCTCCGAAGCGATGATGTTCAGGAATACCGCTTAAATTTCACTGTTCAGCAACTATAGAGAGCCAGATGCGAGGTGGTCATTGTGCGAATGGAGGAATCCGCGCGGCTTTTTTGCGCTGGTTTTGGCATCTGCCACAAAGTAGGGTGCGGCGCTGCACAGAACCTTAAATAAGCCGATGCTTTTACGCCGGAATGTGCGCCAGCTCTGAGAAAAACCTTCGCAACATCACTATGAGGCTGCAAACCATCATTTGCCCGCTCGTCATAGGAGGCCGCCAGCATGATGCACCCGCGAGCAAAGTGTGCGCTTAGCTGCAAAATCCATACATGTTGATTGTCAGGGTCCTTACCGCCTCGTAGTCTGAAAATGATTTCATTGAGCCATTTTAACTCTCATTGAAACATTCATTCTAATAACAAGCTTACCCTGGAGTCCCCGATGAAAACCCTCAAGGCGATACTGTTGCTTGGCCTGCTGTCCAGCTCTGCCTCGGCGTTGGCAGAAAAGATCGGCGTATCAATGGCGTATTTCGATCAGAACTTTTTAACCATTATTCGCCAGTCGATTGATAAAGAGGCCAAAGCGCGCGGGCTCGATGTGCAATTTGAAGATGCGCGCGGCGACGTTGGCCGTCAGACCGATCAGGTGCAGAGCTTTATCGGGGCGGGCGTCGACGCCATCATCGTCGATCCGGTGGATTCCGCCAGCACGCCGCAGCTGACCAAACTGGCGCAGCAGGCGAAAATCCCGCTGGTATACGTGAACCGCACACCAGGTGATAAATCGCTGCCGTCCGGCGTGGTGTTTGTCGGTTCAGACGAGCGCGAATCGGGTACCTTGCAAATGGAAGCGCTGGCGAAAATGGCCAACTACAAAGGCAATGTGGCAATCATGATCGGCAATCTGACCGACGCAGGCGCACTGCAACGCACCAAAGATGTCGAGCAGGTGGTGGCGAAATATCCGGGCATGAAAGTGGTGCAGAAGCAGCCGGCGAACTATGCACGTAACGAAGGCATGGATTTGATGCTCAACTGGATTGGCAACGGCGAAGCGATTGATATCGTTGCCGCTAACAACGATGAAATGGCAATCGGTGCCGCGATGGCGCTGGCGAAGAGCAACAAGAAAATTCTGGTGGGCGGTATTGATGCCACGCCGGATGGCCTGAAAGCCATGGCGCAGGACAAAATGCAGGTCACCGTGTTCCAGGATGCGATTGGTCAGGGCAAAGCCTCGGTGGATGTGGCGCAGAAGCTGATGAAAGGCGAGAAAGTGGATTCACACGTGTGGATCCCGTTTGAACTGGTGACCAAAGAGAATATGCAGAAGTACGTGGAGAAGAGTCAGTAATTAAGGCCAATACCGCGCGATAAACCGCGCCGTCCTGCGACGGCGCAATGTATTGCGCAATCCACGATTACTCCCGCAGTTTCGCCATGACCACGATGTCGTGATACTCTCCCTCACGCAGGCAGGCTTTACGCTTCACGCCCTCTTGCTCAAAGCCGAGGCGCTGGTACAACCGTATCGCACGGGCGTTGTCATGAAACGCTTCCAGCTCAATACGCACCACACCGAGCCAGTTAAAGGCATAGTCGATGGCGTTGCGAATCAGTTTCTCACCGATACCCCGCCCGCCAAACGCTGGATCGACGCTGATACCAAAACTGATGCTGTGACGCGTACGCGGGCGCTGTTCGACAAACAGCGTCAGCTCGCCCACCATCTGCCCATCAATCTCGGCCACGAAACCGATATAGCCCGCCGCGTCCATGTTTTCGAATTTTTTCTGCCAGGTTTGCACGCTGGGAAACGGCAGCTGCGTGGTCCAGCGATACACGTCGGGGTGGCTGTAAAGGCGTTGATAAGCGGCCGCATCGGCCGGTTCGCGACCGCGAATGATCAGATCCATGTCGGTAATCCCTTTCACTTGCACTAAGCTGTTAACTCTCACCAAACGGAAGAGTGACTTTATGTTGTATCGTCGTTTTGAACGTTTTATCAATATTTTCCAGGATGCACCAACCGATTCTCCCCCTTCCAGCGTCTGGCCGTTTTACCTCTATTATCTGCGTCAGGTGTGGCCGAGCTTTGTCGCCCTGCTGATTGTGGGATTAGCGCAGGCGCTGATTGAAGTGGCGCTGTTTAGCTATCTCAGCCGCATCATCGATCTGGTCAATCACTCGACGCCCGCCACGCTGTTCACCGACAACTGGCAGGTGCTGCTATGGATGGGGTTTGTCGCGCTGATTCTGCGGCCGGTGATTATCGCGCTGCACGATATGCTGGTGCATCAGAGTATCAACCCGAGCATGACCAGCATGATCCGCTGGCAGCATCACAACTACGTGCTGCGCCAAAGCCTGAACTTCTTCCAGAACGATTTCGCCGGACGCATCGCCCAGCGCATCATGCAGACCGGCAACTCCCTGCGCGATTCCGCGGTGCAGCTGGTGGATGCCATCTGGCATGTGGTGATTTACGCGGTGACTTCGCTGGTGCTGTTTGCCGAGGCCGACTGGCGCCTGATGATTCCACTGATTATCTGGATTGTGGCGTATAGCGTCTCGCTGAGCTTCTTTGTGCCGCGCGTGAAGCAACGTTCGGTGGTCTCTTCCGAGGCGCGATCCAAACTGATGGGCACCATCGTCGATGGCTATACCAATATCGCCACCATCAAACTGTTCGCGCACAACGATCTGGAAAAACGCTACGCGCGCGAAGCGATTCAGGAGCAGACCGACAAAACCCAGTACGCCAGCCGCATGGTCACCACCATGGATATCACGCTGTCGACGCTGAATGGTCTGCTGATTGTCAGCACTTCTGGCCTGGCATTGTGGCTGTGGAGCCAGTCGCTGATTAGCGTCGGTGCGATTGCGTTGGCCACCGGTCTGGTGATCCGCTTAGTGAACATGTCCGGCTGGATCATGTGGGTGGTGAACGGCATCTTTGAAAATATCGGCATGGTGCAGGATGGATTAAACACCATCGCGCAGCCGCTCAGCGTACAGGATGAGCCGCAGGCGAAAAACCTGCAGGTAACGCAGGGTCAGATCCGCTTTGAAGATGTGCGCTTTGATTATGGCGGCAGCCGCCAGGTGATCAATCGCCTCAACCTGAATATCAAACCAGGCGAAAAAATCGGCCTGATTGGGCCATCCGGTGCCGGTAAATCGACAATGGTGAACCTGCTGCTGCGGCTGTATGACATCAACGGCGGGCGCATCCTGATTGACGATCACAACATCGCCGAAGTCACGCAGGAGAGCCTGCGCGGCCAGATTGGCATGATCACTCAAGATACGTCGCTGCTGCACCGTTCGATTCGTGAAAACCTGCTGTACGGGCGCCCAAACGCCACCGAAGACGAGCTGCAGGCGGCGATTATCCGCGCCCGCGCCGATGAGTTCATTCCGCTGCTGTCCGATCCACAGGGCCGCACCGGGCTGGATGCACATGTGGGTGAGCGCGGGGTGAAACTCTCCGGCGGCCAGCGCCAGCGTATCGCCATTGCCCGTGTGCTACTGAAAGATGCGCCGATTCTGATCATGGATGAGGCCACTTCCGCCCTCGATTCCGAAGTCGAAGCGGCGATTCAGGAGAGCCTGGAAACGCTGATGCAGGGCAAAACGGTGATTGCCATCGCGCACCGCCTTTCCACTATCGCCAAAATGGACCGACTGGTGGTGCTGGATAAAGGTGAGATTGTTGAGATGGGCAACCACCGCGAACTGCTGGCGCACAACGGGCTTTACGCGCGCCTGTGGCAGCATCAGACCGGTGGCTTTGTCGGCGAAGATTAATCGCCGCGTCGATATGGCAGGGCTTCGCGCGCTTCAATGGCATAGGCGCGGATCCCTGCCCGCTCCTGCACTAAATACTCTTCTACGGCTTCGCGCAATCCCGGATGACACAGGTAGTGCCATGAGTGGGTGATCTGCGGTTCGAAGCCGCGCACCAGTTTGTGCTCGCCTTGCGCTCCCGCATCAAAACGCTGTAATCCCTCGGCAATCGCAAAATCCATGCCCTGATAGAAGCAGGTTTCAAAGTGCAGGCGATCGAACTCCGCCAGGCAGCCCCAGTAACGCCCGTACAGCGAGTTGCCATCCACCAGATAGAAAGCCATGGCCGCCGGATGCCCCTGCAGCGTGGCGATCACCACGCGAATCGATCGCGGCATGCGTTCGGCCAGCAGGCTGAAGAACTGCCGCGTGAGATAAGGACGCTGCCCGCGCACCGCATAGGTGTTGGCGTAGCAGGTGTAGACGAAATCCCACTGATCTTCGCTGAGTTCGTCACCACGATACCAATTGAACTCAAAGCCACTGCTCGCCACCTGTTCGCGCTCTTTACGCAGCTGTTTGCGTTTGCGTGACATCAGCGTGTCGAGGAAATCCTGAAAATCGCGGTAGCCTTTGTTGTGCCAGTGATACTGGATGCCGAGACGCGCCAGCCAGTCGGGCTGCTGCTCCATCACATCGTTGGCAAACGGCGTGGTGAAATTGATATGTGCGCCGCTCAGGCCGTTTTGCAGCAGTTCATCGGGCAACGCTGCGAGCAGCTGGCTGATGGCGGCTTGCTCGCCCAATAAACGCGCACCCGTAACCGGGCTGAACGGAATCGCCCCCAGCCACTTTGGATAGTATGGAATGCCGGCGCGGTGACAGGCATCAGCCCACGCGTGATCAAAGACGTATTCACCTTGCGAATTGCGTTTGCGATAGCCCGGCAGCGCGGCGCTCAGCACGCCCTTTTCACGCCACAACAGGTGATCCGGCTGCCAGCCGTTTTCCGGCCGCACGCTGCCGCTCTCTTCCAGCGTGAGCAGAAAGGCATGGCGTAAAAACGGTTGATCGTCAGGTAACAGCGCATCCCATTCGAGGGCGGAAATCTCCGCCAGCGACGACAGGTGAAGCAAAGACATGCATGGCTCCCGGCCAGCTTAAGGCGAACAGCTAGTTCAACAGGTTTTGTCGCAGGGGAAAAGAGGGGGCGCACTGAATGTGCATCGACCATCTATTGGCATGAATCACGCCGGAGGGGTTTGGATTGGAAAGGACGCTTCCACCGCTTAAGGAAGCGACTCTGTTAGCCGATGAGTTTCAGGTCGTTTTTACGATGTTGCTTCTGGTCGTCATAATAATTTTCGTGTGTACCGAGGCTCAGAAGATAGATTTCCAGTCTCTGATCGACCCAGCTGTAACCCAACAGATATTGCTGCTTGCTCAGGTAAAACTTGTGCACCCAGAGATAGCTCAGGTCGCCCTTTTTTCGTTCACCGATCTCTGGGTTAGCAATAATGCGGTCAATCTCTTGATCAACACCCTCCTGATCCTGTTCCGTCAGGCGGTTAAAAGCCTTCTCAAAACGGCGGGTCTGATAAATCTCAACTTCCTGTCCGGTCTTTTCTGCGCACATATTTTTTGACCTTGCCGTTATCCATTTCTGCTTTAGCCAGTAAGATTTCGTTGATGAAGGAGAACGTCAGATCGGGGTTATCCTCTGCGATGCGACCAATCTTCGCCCAATGCTCAATCTGCTTAGGCACGCTGCGGCTCATGGCTTCTGCATGTGTTTTCACATCTTCAACAAAATCATCGTCTAAGCGGACGCTGGTTGCCATATTTAAACCTCTTATTGTCGTCACCCGATACGTTGTTGTGAGGGTGGTTCCATTGATACGTCATTGCCAGACGTACAATAGAGGTGATTGTGCGACATATTGTCGCATTTGGCAATCAGTGATAGCAGCACGATTTACCGTGCCTCGATAACGAATGTGTATACTCACCTTTTTCGCTGTTCAGGAACCGCCATGGATCGTCTCGATTGTGACCGCATGTTTGTCGCGGTGCTGGAAGTAGGCAGCTTTGCCGGGGCGGCCGAGCGACTGGGCACCAGCAGCGGGCAGGCCTCCAAGCTGGTTTCCCGGCTGGAGCAGGAACTCGGCGTGCAGTTGTTCAAGCGCAGCACGCGTGCACTCTCAGCCACTGAAGTGGGTCGCGCCTATTATGAGCGGGTGAAAACCCTGCTGGATGCTTTCGACACGCTGGATGCCACGGTACGCGAAAATGCCACCACGCCAACGGGCCGCTTAAAAATCAGTGCACCTGGTACCTTTGGTACGGCGGTGCTCGCCAGCGTATTGGTCGCATTTGCGCGTCACTATCCGTTGATTGAACTGGACGTTAACTTCTCCGATCGTGCAGTTAACATCGTCGATGAAGGCTTCGATATGGCGATTCGCATTGGCAAATTAGATGACAGTAGCCTGATTGCACGTCGTTTGGGCGATGTGCCGATTCGCGTAGCGGCTTCGCCGGGCTATCTGCTGCAACAAGGCACGCCGCAGCACTGGCGCGATCTGGCTGCACATCAGTGTATCAGCGACACCAATTTCCGCGATCCCTGGCACTGGCCGTTTGTGACGCCCTGTGGCGACAGCGTTTCCATGCCGATTCGCGGCCGCCTGTGTTTCTCCAATACCGAAGCCTGTTTACAAGCAGCCATCGCCGGATTGGGTATCGCACGTTTACCGGGTTTTATTGCCGCACCTGCGCTACAACGCGGCGAGATCGTCTCGCTACTGGATAACTTCGCCACGCCGCCGATGGGCCTGTTTGCACTCTATCCACCCGCCCGCCATCTGGCGCAGAAAACCCGCTTACTGATTGATTTCCTCGCCGATCATTTCCAGCAACATCCTCCCGGCTGATTCCTTCCAATCTGGAAGCAATGAAAGCCATTTTGCCCGGATTATCACCCAACCAGCAGCGCGGTATGCTCACTCCATCACCAGAGAGGAGTCGAGCATATGTTGGTTAACGGTAAGTGGAGCGCAAAGTGGCACCCGGTTCAAGCCACCGATAAACAGGGCGGATTTGTCCGCCAGACGTCCAGTTTTCGCCACTGGATCACCGCAGACGGCTCCAGCGAATTTGCCGCCGAGCCGGACCGCTATCATCTGTATGTGGCACTGATCTGCCCATGGGCTTCACGCACGCTGGTGGCGCGCAGCCTGAAAGGGCTGGAAAACGTCATCAGCGTCTCGGTGGTCGAGCCGCAGCTGGGTGCGCAGGGCTGGCACTTCGGTGACTATCCGGGTGCTGATCGGGACTGGCTCAACAAAGCCGAATACATCCATGAGTTATATACCCGCGCCGATGCTGACTTTACCGGCCGCGCCACGGTGCCGGTACTGTGGGATAAAAAGACACAGACCATAGTGAACAACGAATCTGCTGACATCCTGCGTATGCTGAACAGCGGGTTTGGCGATCTGGCAGACAACAGCCTCGATCTGTATCCAGAAGATCTGCGCGCTGAGATCGACGCAATCAACGCATCGATCTATCCACGTCTCAACAACGGCGTGTATCGTACCGGCTTTGCCACCACGCAGGTGAGCTATCAGCAGGCCTTTAACGATGTGTTCAGCCAACTGGACGAACTGGAACTGCGTCTGAAAGATGGCCGTACTTTCCTGCTGGGCGAGCGCCTGACCGAGGCCGATATTCGGTTGTTCGTGACGCTGGTGCGTTTTGACGTTGCTTATCATGGTCTGTTCAAATGTAACCTGCGCCGCCTGCGCGACTATCCGCTGCTCGATCGCTATCTGAAGAGTATGCTGGCGGTTTCGGGTGTGCGTCAGACAGTGAACATCGACCATATCAAGCAGGGCTACTATTCGATTAAGGCGCTGAACCCGAACGGGATTGTGCCAGTAGGCCCGGATATGGCGGATTACGGACTTTAAGGAGCAGGATGATGGCAAAAGCGTTGGTGATTTTTTTACATGGTGTGGGCAGTAATGGCGACGATCTGGCAGGACTCGGCCAGCATTGGGCCAGCCTGCTGCCGGATGTGGCTTTTGCCTCGCCGAATGCGCCCTATCCGTTTGAACATGCAATGGGCTATCAGTGGTTTAGCCTGACGGGCATTACCCCAGAAAATCGTCCGGCGCGGGTGCGTGAAGCCCGCGCAGCGTTTGATGAGACACTGCAACAGTTGATGGCGCAACACGGCTTGGCGGATGCGTGGGATAAAGTGATTCTGGTAGGCTTTTCTCAGGGCTCGATCATGGCGCTGGATGCACTGGCACAGGGCCGTCATCCGCTGGCGGGCGTGGTGGCGTTTTCCGGACGATTGTCGTTTGACGGTGCATTAACCCCGGCTTCGCACACGCCTGCTTTGCTGATTCACGGTAAAGCGGATGGTGTGATTCCGTATAGCGAGAGTGAGTCAGCAGCACAGCGCCTGCAAGCGGCAGGCGTGACGGTGGAAGCGCGCTTTGAAGCCGCCACCGGTCATACCATTTCTTCACAGGGTGCGATGCAAGCGGCCGCCTTTATCGCCCAGTGCTTGCAGGATTAAGGCCAGTAGCGATTTAACGCTTTCCAGGCTTGTTGCGCAGCCACTTCGGGTGGCTGCGCTTTTAATCCATCGTTAAACACTTCAATGCCGACCGGGCCACGATAGCTGGCGCTTTTCAGCTTATCGACAAAGCGTTCCACTTCGATAATGCCGTCGCCGGGCAACAACCGCTGATGGCGCGCATAATCACTTAGCGCGCCCTTCTCTTGCGGCGGCATCTCCGCCATATCGCACAGTTGCACTTCATAGATACGATCGGCAGGAATGCCATCGAGCTGTGAGGCGTCCCCACCCAAGGCACAGATGTGGAACAGATCGACCACCAGTCCGATATTCGGCTGGTCCAGACGCTGCAATCGTTCCCACGCCAGCGGCAGCGTATTATCAACGCTGCACCACGCCATGGGTTCGTACATGATGCGCATGTTATAGCGCGCGGCTTCCGAGGCCATCCAACGCAGATCTTCATCGATGCGCTCCGCCACGCAATCTTCACGCGTGGTGGCTGGTGCCTGAATGGTGTTGCAACCGATAGACTGCGCAATCTGGATAAACTGCCGCAGCTCTTCACGCTTTTGCAGACGTTCACGATCCGGCGCACCGGTAAAATCACGCAGCACCTGCAAATTGGTAAAGCCAAGATTTAACTGTTGAGCCAGCTGCGCTGTGGCAGCCTCAACATCATCCCGCCAGATTTCGACCTGATCGAAACCGGCGGCACGGGCCGCGCGCAGTTTCTGTTCAGGTTCACCGTTTAACAACACCAGGTTAAGGAATTTGGGGTTACTTCGCATCAACGGGCTCCCTAATCGTCCGGATAAATCGGTGACAGGTTCTGCTTGTCACGCAAACAGAACACCGACCAGTATCTACCTCTTAGGAGTTATTTCAAGCCCGTGATGCGCAGGGCTTTTATCCCAGCAGATTCACCACTGCAAAGCCGGCGAAGGTCATCAGCAGTGATCCAATCACATGCACCATCACGCTCGACATCGCCCAGAGGTATTTACCGGTTTGCAGCAAGCCGACAATTTCCGCTGAAAAGGTTGAGAAGGTGGTCAAACCGCCGCATAAGCCAGTGACAATCAGCAGTTTCCAGAAAGGGTCAATATGCGGATTGCGGACAAAAAACGCCAACGCTGCACCGATGATAAAACCACCGACCAGATTCACCATTAAAGTGCCCGGTGGCAGATTGGGAAACAGCGCGTTGAACCGCAGAGAAATAAGCCAGCGCAGTGAACAGCCCACGGCACCACCGAGCATCACAGCCAGTAACGACTTCAACATACTTTTGGAGCTCCTGAAATGAGTTACGCGCAGGGCCGCGGCAGGACAGAAAAACACCTGACACACCGCCGTCTCCCGCGCAGGGATACGAGTGTTGTCAGGCGTCATCAGCCGTCTGTTTCCAGAACGGCGGTTGGGGAAGGTGGCACGCCATCACCTTAGCGGCATGATAATACGCTGGCGTAGCGGGGGTGACAATATCGGTCAACGATTGGCTTACCTTTGCACACGATTATGTTTTAACGTGGAGAACAACATAAGAGAGGAGATCCCGATGCGTACCCTGATTTTTGATACTGATATTGGCGTGGATGATGCCTTTGCGCTGGCGTATGCGGCGCGGACGCAGCGGTTGCTGGGGATTACCACGGTGTTTGGCAATGTGGCGGTCGGGCAAGCAGTGAAAAATGCCCGGCTGTTCTGCGAGAAGATGGGGATTGAGGTACCGGTATATCGCGGTTGCTCCCGTCCGTTAGCATTAGCCCCTTCTGCGCCCGCTACGCTGCACGGCCTGGATGGATTAGGGGATGCGTTCGAGAACTCACACAGCGAAGCAGCCCCCAGCGCAGTGCAGTTCATTATTGATAGCGTGCGCGCTCAGCCCCATGCCATCACCATCGTGGCGATTGGACCGCTGACCAATATCGCCAGCGCCATCAACCAGGCGCCGGATATCATTCCATTGGTGAAAGAGCTGGTAATAATGGGCGGCGCATTTGGCACCGACGGCCATTCCGGCAACGTCTCGCCGTTTGCCGAATTCAATATCTGGAAAGATCCGCATGCCGCCGATCAAGTGCTGGCCTCGGCGCTGCCGGTGGTGGTATTACCGCTGGATGTGACGCACAAGGTGCTGATTACGGGCGATGAAGTGCGGCAGTTAAATCAGCCTGTACTCAGCGCGATATGCCGTCCGTATCTGGCGTACAGTCTGCAAAAGGAAGGGTTTGATGGCATGGCGCTGCATGACACGCTCACGCTCTCCTGGCTCGCGTTACCACAGGCGTTTGAAGTCACCGAAGCGCCTGTACGCGTGATAACGGAAGGCATCAGCCGTGGACAGACAGTGCGACGTCTCAGCGCCCTCGCCTCACGTGAAGATCCGTTTGCCGGATTACGCACACAGCGCTTGTGCCTCGGCGTGGATGCCGAAGCGGTCAGGGAACACTTTTTTGCCGCACTGCGGGCATGAGATCGGTGGTCGCTATCAAGGGCGTAATGCTTGCCAGTTAAGCGCCGGGTGATAACGCAGTCTTTTAAAAGGACACTATGGTTGAGGCCAGAGCGCGCCTCTTCCCCTGAACAGCCCCAGCACGCTCTTCAGCTTCAGTGCATGCTGTTAAAAACGGCACGATGGCTGAGGCCAGAGCGCCTCTGCTGCAGCAAGGGCTATCCGCAGCGCTGAGGCTTTTACGTTGGGCCAGGAGCCAGGCGCAGGGATGCGACTGGCAGTTCGGGTTGGCCAGGACGGCCTTACCCGAACGGTACGTAGGCACGACGTGGAAGCCGAAGGCACCGCGTCAGCGGCGCGAGGACGGCCCGGCAGCAGCAGAGGTGCTCAGGCCCGCATTCGCGCGCAGTGATACGCACCGACTACCTCGAAAAATGAATCACGCCCTTAATCAACTCACGATTGTTGATCACCTCTGACTCAAAGGTCTCCGCCAAAGTAGAAAAATCATAATGCCGATTCAGCATGATATCGGCACGAAGCTGACCCGAAGCCATCAACTCGCCGACTTTTCTGAAATCTTCGTGTGTGGCATTGCGACTGCCCATCAAGGTGGTTTCGCGTTTATGGAACTCGATATCCGGGATCACCAAATCCCCTTTGTGCAGGCCGACAAACACGATGGTGCCGCCATGACGAATCAGCTTCACCGCAGCGTTCATCGCCGCCGGGTTGCCGGTCGCATCAATCACCTTCGCCGCCAGACGTCCACCAAACTCTGCACGTAGCGTGGTGTCGAAATCTTCTGCCATCGGGTTGAGAGTCGCGAGCCCGAGCTTTTCTGCGACATGCGCACGTCGCGGTTCACTGGTATCGGCCACCACCACCTGCGCGCCTGCGGCCGCCGCAATCGCGGCTACACCTAAACCAATCGGTCCGGCACCGACCACCAGCACCTGCTCATCCGCTGCCACCGCCGCACGACGTACCGCATGCGCACTGATCGCAAAAGGCTCGATCAGTGCCGCCGCTTCTGGCGCCACATCATCAACAGCTAACAGGTTGCTGGCGGGTACGCTGAGGAACTCGCAGAAGCCACCATCCTGATGTACGCCAATTACCGAAATATTCTCGCAGCAGTTAGTTTTACCACTCAGACAGGCATCGCACTGCTGGCAGGAAACATAGGGAATCAGCGCCACGCGCTGCCCTACTTTGAAATCCGTTACTCGACAGCCCAGCTCCACCACTTCGCCACACAGCTCATGGCCCAGAACGCGTGGATAGCTAAAGAACGGCTGATTGCCCGCCCAGGCATGAATATCGGTGCCGCAAATCCCGGCGGCAATCGGTTTAATCACAACCTCCTGTTCGGCCGGAGTCGGTTTCTCACGCTGCTGCCACACCATATTGCGCGGCTCGGCAACCACCAGGGTTTTCATTGTTGTCATGGGCTTCTCCTGTGCTGATGTCGCAGTTTTGGCGAAAATCAGCCACCCGCGCCGTTTGCACATGCTGAAGTGTGAGGCAGCGCCCTTTTTTTGGGCTTTGTGTGGTTTTTAATAAATAAAAAACCGGAGAAGCGCATGAGCCGAAGCCTGAATTTACGCCAGAACGTGATCAATCAAATGCTGGAAGGCATCGCTAAACGCCACATCCGCTCTCCGCTGCCACCGCAAGCCGCGCTGGCGGAAATGTTCAATATCAGCCGCACCACCGTGCGCCATACCTTGCAGCATCTGCATGAGCGCGGCGTACTGGATAAAGTTGAAGAAACTTACGTTATCGTGCGCGATCCCAGCGAAGAGGATGGTTTTAGCGCATTAACGCCGCCGATCGATCAACAAGCGCGTCTGTTTGAACAGGCGTTTTTTAATCTGATTAACCAGCGACAGCTGATGCCCGGCGACAGTTTTAGTGAGTTGCAGCTGGCACAACAGGCCAAGGCCAGTCCGGTAGTGGTGCGCGAGTTCCTGCTGCGGTTTATGCGTTACGACCTGCTGGAACCGGTGAAGCGGGGTCACTGGCGCATGAAAAAGTTTGATCAACTCTACGCTGAAAACCTGTTCGAACTGCGTGAAATGCTGGAAACACATGCACTTACCCGCTTTCTCAACCTCCCCTCCAGTGATGAGCGCTGGATTCAGGCGCGCGACCTGCTGGATCGCCACCGTGCCATGCGCGACACCATCGCCAGTAACTATCGCCACTTTGCCGCGTTGGATAAAGAGATGCATACGCTGATTCTGTCAGCGGCTAATAATCCGTTCTTCAATCAGTCACTGGAGATCATCTCCGTGATTTTTCATTCACATTATCAATGGGATGAAACAGATTTAAAACAGCGTAACATCGTGGCACTGGAGGAACATATGGCTATTCTGACCGCGCTAATCAGCCGCCGGGACGTCGAAGCTTTGTGCGCGTTGCATAACCATCTTGGCACGGCGAAGTCATCGATGATCCGCTGCATTCGCCAGTACAATTAAAAACCGATTAAAAACCACAATTCTGAAGCGCCCGCACGAATCTGAAACATCCTCGCAACATCCCAACAGGTTTACTTCTAGTCTCCAAAGCAATCTGTTGTGGCAGCACCGTTTCGCTGCCGCAGGACCCCAACCCTCGATAACGATAAGACCCCATACCTGGGAGGTTGCAATGGAAAATACATCTGCACGTGGCCGTGACGCCGCGCCAACATCCGCAGTAGACGGGCAAGACTTTGTCCCGGCACGCGGCGATGTGGTGCGCTCACCGCGCATTAAGAAGATTCAGGTTACCGCCATGTTGCTGCTGCTGTTTGCGGCCATTATCAACTATCTCGATCGCAGTTCACTGTCGGTGGCCAACATGACCATTCGCGGCGAGCTGGGCTTATCGGCCACCGAAATTGGTGTGCTGCTCTCTGCGTTCTCGCTGGCTTACGGCTTAGCGCAGCTGCCATGTGGTGCACTGCTGGATCGCAAAGGACCGCGCATCATGCTGGCGCTTGGCATGTTTGTCTGGTCACTGTTCCAGGCCGCTGCCGGTCTGGTGCATAACTTCACGCAGTTTGTGCTGGTGCGTATCGGGTTGGGGATTGGTGAAGCGCCGATGAACCCGTGCGGCGTTAAAGTAATTAACGACTGGTTCAACATCAAAGATCGCGGCATGCCGATGGGGATGTTTAACGCCGCGTCGATGATTGGCCTGTCGATTGCGCCACCGATTCTGGCAGCGATGATGCTGGTAATGGGCTGGCGCGGCATGTTCGTCACCATCGGCGTGCTGGGTATGTTCCTCGCCATTGGCTGGTATGTGATGTACCGCAACCGCGACAACAGCCAGCTGAGCGGTGAAGAGATTCACTATCTGCAAGCGGGCAGCGTGGCATCACGCAAAGAGCCGCTGAGCTTTGCCGAGTGGCGCGGTTTGTTCAAGCAGCGCACCATGTGGGGCATGATGATTGGCTTCAGCGGCATCAACTACACCGCGTGGCTCTACATTGCCTGGCTGCCGGGTTATCTGCAATCGACCTATCATCTGGATCTGAAAAGCACCGGGTTGCTGGCGGCGATTCCATTCCTGTTTGGCGCAGCGGGCATGTTGCTGAACGGCTATGTGGTAGATGCCTTGGTGCGTCGTGGAATGGATGCAGTGAAAGTGCGTAAGGTATCGATTGTCAGCGGCATGCTGCTGTCTGCAGCCTTCACCACTTTCGTCACCCGTGCAACAGACACCACCAGTGCAGTGACGCTGATTGGCATGGCGCTGTTCTGCATTCACTTTGCCGGGACATCTTGCTGGGGCTTGATTCACGCTAACGTTACCGCACGTATGACGGCATCGGTGGGCAGCATCCAGAACTTCGCCAGCTTTGTGTTTGCCTCGTTTGCGCCGGTGATCACCGGTTGGGTGCTGGATACCACCAAGTCGTTTAGCCTGGCGCTGATGATTTGTGCAGGCGTCACCGTGGTGGGTGCGCTGGCTTATCTACTGCTGGTGCGTAAACCGATTACGGATGGAGTGTAAGTCGTCAATAGCGCGATAAATCGCACCGCTACGCCAGAGCGCATGTTTTTTGTAGCGGCGCAATTTATTGCGCAATCAGTTCGCAGCCGGTTCGTAGCCAGTTCGCCGTCATTTACAGGGTAAAAAACCGCGTTTCACACTGCCGCGCGATCTCCCACAGCTTATTGCGAATCACCTGTTTCAACTGCAAGGTCGATTGCGATTGTGGCTGGTCGCGGCGGCTGATCAGCATCACTTCAAACGGCAGCGGTTGTGCCACCGGCAGCAGTTTTAGCTGGTCGGCATAGCGGCAGGCGGTAAACAGATCCACTACGCCCACACCGCCGCCTGCCAGCACCATATCAGCAATCACCGAATAGGTTTTGATCGACAGCGACACCGCCGGGTCCAGCCCTTTGTCACGCAAAGCGCGATGCAGCACGCGCCCAAGTGGGTCTTGGTTCTGCATCATCAACAGGTTGTTGGCACACAACCACTTCAGCGTGGCGGGTTCGTTATGAGTGTGATGCTTCGGCAGTAGCGCCACCATCGACGATTGAAACAGCGGTTCCGCCAGCAGATCGGCATCGACCTGCTGACCAAACACCAGCGCGAAATCGAGCTGGTTATCCATGATCATCTGGCACAGCGTGCTGAAGTGCTCGGTCACTAACTCCACACTCACCGACGCAGCCTGCTGTCGCCAGTTGACCAGTGCGGGCGCTAATACCATCTGACCAAAAGCGTGTGCAGCTCCCACACGCACCGTTTGCCCCTCGCCGCGCCGCAACTGCTCGGTAAGTTGGGTGATGGAGTGTAAACGCTGGTAGAGATCTTCCACTTCGGGCAGTAAACGCCGACCTTCTGCGGTGACCACCATCCCCTGCGCACGCCGTTCAAACAGGGCAAATCCCAACTGCTGCTCGGCGTGCGTTAAGACGCGGCTGACATTTGGCTGCGACACATTGAGCAATCGCGCCGCCGCACTGATGCTGCCGGTCTGCACTATCGCCTGAAAAACCTCAATGTGTCGCAATCGCATAATTACTCGCCCCAGGTCGCTTCAAGCACGCGCAGCCAGTTGCCGTGGCAAATTTTTTCCAGCAGTTCGCGCGAATAACCACGTGCCGCCAGCGCGTTCACCACCAGTGGGAAACCGGCCACATCTTTCATGTCGCCTGGCATGGTGGCACCATCCAGATCCGAGCCGAAACCGACGCCATCTTCCCCCACTTTTTCCAGCAGGTATTCCACGTGCTGCACGATGGCATCCACGGTGGTCGGCGCATGTCGATCGCCATCTTCACGCAGGAACGGCACGGCGAAATTCACGCCGACAAAGCCGTGGGATTCTTTGATCGCCGCCAGCTGGCGATCGGTGAGGTTGCGCGACTGCGCACTGATGACATGTGCATTGGAGTGGCTCGCCACCAGCGGTGCATCGCTGATCTCGGCCGTGTGCCAGAAGCCCTTCTCATCCATGTGCGACAGGTCAACCATGATGCGGCGCTGATTACAGTCACGCACCAGCTGTTTACCCGCTGCGGTTAAGCCGTTGCCGACATCCGGCGATGACGGATACAGGAACGGCACGCCCTCACCAAATTGATTCGGGCGACTCCACAGTGGCCCCAGCGTACGAAGACCGCTGGCATACAGGATATCCAGTAGCTCGCCGTTGGTATCCAGCGCTTCCGCCCCTTCCACGTGCATCACCACCGCCAGCACGCCCCTGGCCATGCAGTCGCGAATATCGCGCACGCTGCGGCAAATTTTCACTTGCCCCTCTGAGGCCTGTTCGATGCGCAGCAGCAACGCCAGCATCGAAAAAGTGGCATCACGCGCAGCGCCAATAATTTCCTGAGGAAAATCTGAGAGGTCTGGCGCACTTCTTGCAATCAGAGGGTGAGACGGCACCCAGGTGGCAAATATCCCACCTACCATATTTCCTTGACGGATACGCGGCAGGTCCATCTGACCGCGTCCAGTGCCCTGCAGGAAGGCCTGCACCGCGTTGGGTTGATGGTGTTGCCAGAGTTTATTGAGCACATCGTTATGACCGTCAAAGACCGGAATGTTGATGATTTCAGACATGTTGTGTCGGTTCCATATTCGGGAGAAAGCGCAAGTTCTGCCTGCTGGCGGGGCAAATTGCACCAAAAAGAGGCAAGGCTTCACGCATGAAACAAATGACTTAATCCCATTATTAATCCTCTCGCACAGCGGGAAAGTCAAGACAAAAAACAGCAAAATAACTAAATTTAATTTTAATAATCAATAACTTGGAGTTGCCATGGTAACCAGAAGACGTTTTCTCGCAGGATGCGCCGCCGTCCCTGCTTTTTCCTATCTGAGTCTCAACACCGCCTTCGCTGATACGCCACCGAGTATGTTCGTGATGGCGATGCAGCTGGACAACATTACCAGCCTTGACCCCCATGAAAGCTTTGAAGCCACCGGCGGCCAGATTTGCGGCAACATGTATCAGCGCCTGGTCACGCCGGACCCGCAGAAAGCCGATAAAGTGATTGGCCAGCTGGCGAAGAGCTGGGATGTGAGCAGCGATAACAGCACCTACACCTTCCATCTCGATCCGGCAGCCAAATTCGCCGATGGCACAGCGCTCACCGCAGAAGATGTCGCCTATTCGATTGAACGTATCGTCAAGCTGGATAAAAGCCCGGCCTTTATCATCAACCAGTTCGGCTTCACTAAAGACAATGTGACGCAGATGGTCACGGCGAAAGATGCGCATACCGTGGAGATGAAACTCGGTGCACCAGCGGCTGAAACCTTCCTGCTGTATTGCCTCTCCGCCACCGTTGGCAGCATCGTGTCGAAGAAGGCCTGTGAAGCCAACCAACAGAACAACGACTTCGGTAATGCGTGGCTGAAACAGCACAGCGCCGGTTCGGGTGCCTTCACCCTGCGTACCTGGAAAGCCAGTGAAACGGTGATCCTGGAACTGAGCCCGCTGTATGCCGACAAGAGCAAAATTAAGCGCGTGATCCTGAAGCACATCACCGACCCGGCCGCTCAGGCGCTGATGGTGAAGAAAGGCGACGTGGATGCGGCCTACGATCTCACTACCGAGCAGTTGTTGCAGGTGAAGAACGACAGCAACGTGTCGCTGATGAATCAGTCGCTGTCAGCCATCATGCTGATGTCGTGCAACACCAACAATGAATACCTGAAAAAGCCGCAGGTGTGGCAAGCTCTGAAGTGGGCGCTGGATTACGACAGCATCCAGAAAAACATCCTGTCGATGAGCTTTATTACCCATCAAAGCTTCCTGCCGAGCGGCTTCCCGGCAGCGCTTGACGACACGCCGTTCCACAAAGATGTGGCGAAAGCTAAGTCGCTGCTGGCGGAAGCGGGTTATCCCGATGGATTTGAGATCACCCTCGATCACTACTCAATGCAGCCGTATCCCGATATCGCTCAGGCGATCCAGACCCAGTTGGGCGCGATTGGCATCAAAGTGTCATTGATTGCCGCCGAAAACCGCCAGGTGTTGACCAAGATGCGTGCGCGTCAGCATCAGTTGGCACTGACCGTGTGGGGCGCGGACTATTTCGATCCGAATTCCAACACCGAAGCCTTCTGCGTGAATACCGACAACAGCGAAAATGCCCGCAGCCGCACGCTGGCATGGCGCTGCAGCTGGTCAGATGAAGAGTTCAACAAACTGACTGAACATGCACTGCACGAGCCGGATCCGGCGAAACGTATTGCACTCTATCAGCAGATTCAGCAGCTGGGCCGCGAGAAAAGTCCGTTCATCTACATGATGCAGAAAACCAAAAATGTCGCCTGCGGCAAAAACATCTCAGATGTGCACATGACGGTACTGGAGCAGTGGCCATACGATCAGGTGAAAAAAGCCTGATGCCTTTACTGAAGAAAATCGTCACCACCCTGGGTAGCCTGGTGCTGACGCTGTTTGGTCTGTCTGTACTGACCTTCTTTATTGGTCGAGTGATGCCCACCGATCCAGTGCTGGCGGCGGTGGGCGATAACGCACCGCAGTCTGTGGTGGATCGCGTGCGACTGGAAATGGGGCTGGATCAGCCCCTCTACATCCAGTTCGGCCACTACCTCAATCAACTGCTGCACGGCGATCTCGGGAAATCGATTCTCACCTCAAATCCGGTGACCACCGATATTGCGCGCTTCTTCCCCGCCACCATGGAACTGGCGACAGCGGCGATTATTATCGCTGCGCTGGTCGGTATTCCGCTGGGAGTCTGGGCGGCAGTACGGCAAAGCACGTGGGTCGATCAGACCATTCGCGTGGTGTGCCTCGCTGGGCACTCACTACCGGTGTTTGTGCTGGCGCTGCTGAGCCTGCTGGTGTTCTACGCCGTGCTCGGCATTGCGCCCGGCCCAGGGCGGCAGGACATCATCTGGCAGGATATGGTGCCGCAGGTCACCGGCTTTCTTACCATCGACTCATTGCTCGCCGGTGAAACGGATGCCTTCTGGGATGCGCTGGCACACATGGCGCAGCCGGTCTTGATCCTTGCCTACTTCAGCATGGCCTACATCACACGTATGACGCGCACCTTTATGCTCAATGCCTTGAGCGGTGAATTTGTGATCACTGCGCGTGCGAAAGGGCTGTCATCGCGCCGGGTGATCTGGCGGCATGCCTTTCCGACCGTGGCGGTACAGCTGGTGACGGTGCTGGCGCTGACCTACGCCGGATTGCTGGAGGGTGCGGTCGTTACCGAAAACGTTTTCTCCTGGCCCGGCCTCGGCCAGTATCTCACCACCTCGCTGATGAACGCCGACATGAACCCGGTGGTCGGTGCCACGCTGCTGGTCGGTACCGTATACGTGCTACTGAATCTGCTGGCTGACCTTCTTTATCGACTTTGGGACCCACGCGTAAAATGATCTTCTTCTCTCGTGACTGGCTGCTGGACGATACGCCAGCCAATCGCCGTCAGGCGGTGTGGGGCCGACGCTATCGTTTGTGGCTCAGCCTGCGCAGCAACCCGCTGGCAATGGCAGGATTAGCGGTCATCGCCGTCATGCTATTACTGGCGCTGTTTGCCCCGTGGCTGACGCCGTTTGACCCTGGCACACAGCATCTGGAAAACCGTCTGGCGGCTCCTTCTGTCGCACACTGGCTCGGCACTGATGAACTCGGCCGCGATGTCTGGACGCGCATTATCTATGGCGGACGCACCACGCTTGGCATGGTGATCGCCGTGGTACTGCTCACCGCCCCGCTCGGCCTGCTGATTGGCTGTATCGCGGGCTATGCCGGTGGGATTGTGGATAAGACGCTGATGCGTATCACCGACATCTTCCTCGCCTTCCCGCGTTTGATTCTGGCGCTGGCGTTTGTGGCCGCACTGAAACCCGGCGTGGAGAGCGCGATTCTGGCGATTGCCTTAACCGCCTGGCCGCCGTACGCGCGTCTGGCGCGTGCCGAAACCATGCAGTTCCGCCACAGCGATTTTATCGCCGCTAGCCGACTCACCGGTGCCTCGCCGTTGCGCATCATCCTGCGCCACATCATGCCACTGTGCGTGCCGAGCCTGATTGTGCGCGTCACGCTGGATATGAGTTCCATCATCATCACCGCCGCCAGCCTTGGCTTCCTGGGGATGGGCGCGCAGCCGCCCTCGCCCGAATGGGGCACCATGATTGCCACCGCGCGCCGCTTCCTGTTCAGCGAATGGTGGGTGCCGCTGATGCCGTGTATCGCCATTTTCCTGACCTCACTGGCGTTTAACTTTCTCGGCGACGGTCTGCGCGACGTGCTGGATCCTAAGGAGCGCTAAATGCTGGTGGAAATTGAAAACCTGCGCATTGCCTTTCGCAGTCGCACAGAGACCTTTGAAGCGGTACGCGGCGTGAGTTTTAGCGTGGGCCGCGAGAAGTTTGCCATTGTTGGCGAGAGCGGATCGGGTAAGTCGCTGACCGCTCGCTGTTTGATGCAATTACTGCCGGGCAATGCGGAGGTGACCGCCGACGTATTGCGTTTTGACGGTATCGATCTGCGCGGCGCCAGTGAAAAAGTGCTGCGTCAGATTCGCGGCAAACGCGTGGGCTTCATCCTGCAGGACCCAAAATATTCACTCAATCCAGTGATGACCATTGGCCAGCAGATCGCCGAAGCCTGGCGCGAGCACAAAGGCGGCAGCCGTAAAGCGGCAATGCTGGCGGCGATTGATCTGCTGGAGCAGGTGAAAATTCGTGATGCTGCCGCCGTGGCTAAACGCTATCCGCATGAAGTTTCCGGCGGGATGGGCCAGCGCGTGATGATTGCCATGATGCTGGCACCGGATCCGGAACTGCTGATCGCCGATGAGCCCACCAGCGCGCTGGATGCCACGGTACAGGCAGAGATCCTCAAGCTGATTGACGATCTGGTTTCCGCGCGCGGGATGGGGTTGATCCTGATCAGCCACGATCTGCCTTTGGTGTCGCACTTTTGCGATCGCGTGGCGGTGATGTACGCCGGGCGCATTGTCGAATTGCTGGACGCCGGGCAGTTACAGCAGGCTCAGCATCCGTATACGCGCGGCTTACTGGCCTGTTTGCCTTCGTTAAAACATCCGCGCGAGCGTTTACCGGTATTACAGCGCGATGCGGCGTGGCGGGAATAGCGCAATGCCCCTCAACGCGGTTGTCCAACTCTACGCCCGCTGGATGCGTACCGTTCAACGAACGCACAGAATTTACAGGCAGCTTCATGATTGAAATTGATAACCTGCGCATCGCCTTTGGTGCGCATCAGGTAGTGAAAGGCGTCAGCTTCGCGGTCGCCAACGGCGAAAGCTTTGGCATGGTCGGCGAAAGTGGTTCGGGCAAATCCACCATTCTGCGCGCCCTCGCCGGACTCAATGCCGATTGGCAAGGCAGCATGAAATTTGGCGGCATGGAACTGGGCGCTAAACGCAGCCGCGCGTTCTATCGCCAGGTGCAGATGGTGTTTCAGGATCCGTTTGGTTCGCTGCATCCGCGTCAGACCATCGACCGCATCCTGCATGAGCCGTTGCTGGTGCATCAGCTCGATCGCGCGGAACAGCGCATCAGCCAGGCGCTGAGCGAGGTCGGCTTACCGGCCGCTGTGCGTTTCCGTTATCCGCATCAGCTTTCGGGCGGTCAGCGTCAGCGCGTGGCGATTGCCCGCGCGTTGATTGCCGAGCCAGAAGTGCTGCTGCTGGATGAGCCCACGTCGGCGCTGGATGTGTCGGTGCAGGCGGAAATCCTGAATTTACTCAGCGATCTACGCACTGAGCGCAAACTCACCTACATTATGGTGACGCATAACCTCGCGGTGGTGACCCATCTATGCCAGCGCATTGGGGTGATGCAGCACGGTGAGATGGTGGAGCAATTGAGCGCGGAGGATTTACGCGCGCGCCGCATCCAGCATCCGCATACCGCTCAACTGTTTGATCTCAGCATGACGCTGGAGGAACCGGCATGACCGCGAACGGGCAACAGTCTGCTGATATCGCACCACTTTTCGATCTCAGCATGACGCTGGAGGAACCAGTATGACCGCGAACTGGCAACAGGCCGCCGAGGTGGCGCAGCAGATAACACAAGGCTGGCAGCAGCCCGGCGCACCGGGTGGTGCGATAGTCCTGTTTGATGCCCATCATATTCACTCAACACACTGCGCCGGTCTGGCCGATCTGGCGCAACAGACCCCCTTCGGCGCCGACAGCGTGGTGCGTTTTGCCTCGATAACCAAGCATCTGTTTGCCGCGCTGGTCACCGGGCCGGGCCGTCGCTACCTGCAACTCAACGATAAGCTGGTGCAGCATCTGCCGCAGCTTACAGGCGCCAACGGCCAGATCACCGTCGGCCAGGCGCTGGACATGAGCAGCGGCTTGCCCGACGTGCGTGAAACCCTGTCGCTGCTCGGCTTGTCGGTGTACAACGCCACCAGCGCTGCTGATCTGCTGGATTTTGTCGCACAGGAAGGCGATCTCAGCTATCCGCCCGGCAGCGAGATTTCATACACCAATACCGGCTACCGCCTGGTGGAAGAGGCGCTGAAAGCCAAAGGTGTGCTGTTCAACGATCTGCTGCAGCAATATATCTGCGAGCCGCTGGATATCAGTTTGGTCGCGCCGGAAACCTGGTTCGATATCGTGCCGGGACTGGTGCCGGGTTACTGGCAAAACGGCGCGCAGTGGCAGCTCTCCAGCGCTGGATTACACCTTTCCGCCTCGGGCAGCGTGACCGGCAGCGTCAATCATCTGACGCGCTGGCTGCAAAGTCTGCTGGCGGACAGCGGACCCGGCGCGGGCGTGCTGCAACGCCTGAGCGCGCCACGCCATCTCAATGACGGCCGTACCAGCGGCTACGGGCTGGGTATCACCAGTTCCACGCTGGGCAGCCAGACGCTGTTCGGTCACGGCGGTTCGCATGCGGGTTATAAAAGCTATTTCCTGCTGCATCCGGAGCTGAAGCTGGGCGTGGCGATTGTTGCCAACCGCGAAGATGTGGCGACCTCAGAAAGTGCACTGCGGGTGATGGCAGCGCTGCTGAATCGCACGCTGCCGGAAAAAGGGCACGACCTGACGCCGGGCTTATACGTGGCAGAAAACGCCGCCGACTGGCTGGAGATTCAGGGTGTGACCGCGACCTGGCTGGGTGCCGGTGAAACGCTGTGGCGCGCCGATCCTCATGGCGATGCAGTGTCGCTTTCCAGCACCTTCCCGATCAAACTGCGCCATGAAGGTGCAGCGATTGTCGGTGAGATTGGTCATGCGCCGCGCCGTTTTGTTCCAGTACAGGCGGACAGCGCCAGCCTTGAGCATCTGCAAGGCCGCTGGTTCGCACATGCCTGGCGCAGCGAAATGGTGATTGAGGGCGATCGCCTGGTAATGGGCATCGGTCCGGCAGCGATTCATGCCAGCTTGCAATCGCTGGGCAACGATCGCGTGCTCGCCACCGCGCAGGATGGACCGTGGGAAAAACGCTTTGTGATAGCGCGCGAAGGTGACTCGCTGCGGCTGCTGCTCAATCGCAGCCGCGTGGTGAGATTTACGCGCTAAGCGGTCGTCTGGTCAATTCAACACATCAGTCAAAGCTGCCATTTTTATAAATGGCAGCCTCTTTTCTTTAAACCACTGTGTGGCGCAGACGACCAATCTTTTCGATCTCGACTTCAATCACATCGCCGGGGAACATAAACAGCGGTGGCGTGCGTTTTTTTCCAACGCCGCCCGGTGAACCGGTGATGATCACATCGCCTGCTGACAGCGGGCTAAACGCTGAAATGTATTCGATGATTTTCGCCACCGGATGCACCATGCTGGCGGTGGTGTCGTTCTGCACTTCACGCTGATTCAGCCAGGTTTTGATCGCCAACTGCTGCGGATCGGGGATCTCATCTGAGGTGGTCATCCATGGACCAAAACCGCCAGTCTGCTGCCAGTTTTTTCCGGCGGTAAACCAGGTGAACTGCATGTCACGTACGGTGGCATCCATAAAGCAGCTGTAACCGGCAACGTGTTGCAGCGCATCGGCCGCTTTAACCTGATAGGCCGGCTTACCGATGATGACGGCCAGTTCGCCTTCGTAATCAAATTCCTGGGTGGTGGCCGGTTTCAACAGCGGCTGCTCATGCCCCGCCAGGGAATCCGCGAAACGGACGAACAGCGTCGGCGCTTCGATAGTCTCGGCAAACTCTTTACGCTTGTCCGCGTAGTTCATGCCGACACAGAACACTTTTCCAGGATTTTCCACTACCGGAAGAAAGCGAATTGCGCTGAACGGGTGATCAGCCGGCAGTGAGCTAAAGGCTTCCAGGTCGCTGACTGCGCCGCGTTGTAACAAAGATTTCAGGTCCGGGCACTCCGCGCCGAGGCGCGAACCGACATCAATCACGCCTTCTTCCCGCACGATTCCGTAACTTTTTCTTTCCTGGTCAATAAGATAAAAACTGCAGAGCTGCATGACTGCCTCGTTGTTATATATAAATTGCGCGCAGGTTACCAAAAGCCAGCAGGAAATGCGGTACGACCTGCCAATAATGTGCCTAAGCGTTGATACGTGATTGCTGATCTATTGATTGCCATCCATGGCAACCCTGCAAACATCCGTCAGGTACGCAGTCCTGGCAACCCTACGCGCATCTGTAGGGTGCGCACCAACATTACGACTGCGTACTCGCCAAATAAGAGAACGCACTCAGCAGGCTGATCAATGTGCCCATCTGCTCGGCGCGATAACCCACGGTCACCGCATCAATGCGCGTTACACCGGGAATCAGACTGAACAAATCCGCGAGCACCGGTTTGCTGGCTTGTAACTGCATCTCATAAGGTGCGGTCAAACGCGTGGTACTGACCTGGCGCGCACGCTGTACCGCCGCAGTAGCGGCGGCACGAATGGCGTTTTGTGCGGCTTGCGGGCTAATGGACTCCGCGCAGGTGTGGGAAATCGCGCGTTTCACACAGACGTAATCCACTGACGGATAGTGTTCGGCGATCCAGCCTTGTAGTTGATCGTCCCCGCTCACCAGCCACAGCGGTGTACCCTGTTCGGCGGCGGCGGCAGCGTAGATGTCGCTTTCGCCCATCACTTTGCCGTTGATATGGATGCGCCAAAAAGCACGGCCGTTAATGGTGTGCGCTAGCACGCCGGGTTCGCCCGCCGCGCTGTGATAGCCGATAAAGAACAGGCCATCGAAGGGCTGCTGCTCAATGCCTTCCACCATCGACAAGCCACGCGGCTTGCCTTGCACCATGCGCGCACGCGGATCGATGTTTTCTGCGCGCAGGTTGGTCATTTGCGCATGGCTGTCGGCCACCACCACTTCGGTGGCTCCGCCGGCAAACGCGCCGTCGATAGCGGCGTTGACCTCCTGCTCCATCAGTCCGCGTGCCAGCTGGTATTCCGCATGGCCGGGGGAGCACTGTTCCGGACGCATCACGCCCGCGATACCTTCAATGTCAGCAGAGATGAATATTTTCATAAGTCAGGCAAATTCCGTGCGGGTTGGAACACGGTCGCCATAAATGGCGACCCTACGGGGAACAGTGCGTCACAGGCCGCTTTTAAGCTGACCTCAGACGCTGATGAGAGAGGTACCCTAAGTGGCAATCCTGTCATGGGCAGTAAAACCGATGGCGGCCCTACGGTTTGGCCAATTCATCCAGCACCTGCGTCAGCGACGGGCGATGATGGCCGCGAAAACCGGTGACCGCTTCGGCACTTAATAGCGCATCCAGCACCGCGTGTTCAGTGGCATCAGCGGCGGCGGCAAGCAGCGGTTCCAGTGCCGCATCTTCCGGCGGGTTTGGCTGGGTTTGCGTGGAGAAGGCCACAGCAATATCGCCTGATCCATGTCCCCAATAACTGCCTAAACGGCCTAATCCGGCACCGGCGCGTTTAGCGATACGCTTAAGCTGGCGCGCATCCAGCGGCGCATCGGTGGCCATGATAATGATGATGGAGCCGGCATCACGCTGCGGCGTCAGCTCTGGCAGCAGCGGTCCGATCATTTCACCAAGTCGCACACCATCCAGCGTTAACGCATTCAGTGCCCCAAAGTTAGCCAGCACCAGCACGCCCAACGTGGCATTCAGTGACGGAATTAAGCGCGATGCGCTGCCAATCCCGCCTTTCAAACTGAAGCAGCTCATGCCACGTCCGGCACCGACGCTGCCACGGGCGAAATCGGCCTGCGCCGAATCGAGCGCATCCTGCGCCATGGCTTCGGTAACAGCCAGCGCCTGAATGTCATTCAGCCAGCCGTCGTTGCACTCCAGCGCTAGCGGATTGACGGTAGGCAAACTGCGACCCAACTCCGGGTTACGGCTGATGGCGTCACGCACCAGTGTGGTAAACAGCGTGCCGACTGCCAGCGTGTTGCTGAGCAAGATCGGCGTTTGCAGCACGCCCAACTCTTCGATTTGCACCAACCCGACGGGCTTGGCAAAGCCATTAAAGACCGCCGCGCCGCAGGGTAACGGCTTGAGAAACAGGTTATCGCCCGGCGGCACAATCGCCGTCACACCGGTTTGTCTCTCACCGTCTGCCAGCGTGTGATGACCGACGCGCACGCCGGGCACATCGCTGATGCGATTGGTGGCACCACAAGCACTGCGTGGTTGCCCGAGCTGGCGTTCAGTGCGCCAGCGTTGCAGCAGTAGATCGCGCTGCAGTTGTTGAAAATCCATGTTTAGCTCTTCAGTTTGGGATCGAGCGTATCGCGCAGCGCATCACCCAGCAGGTTAAACGCCAGCACAGTAATGAAAATGGCCAGACCGGGGAACACGCTGACGTGCCATAAACCGCCCATCATCATGCTGCGGCTCATCGCCAGGATATTTCCCCACTCCGGCACATCCGGTTCCGGGCCCAGACCAATAAAGCTGAGGCCCGCTGCCGTTAGAATACTGGTGCCGATACGCATGGTGAAATAGACAATCACATTGGAGAGCGTGCCGGGCAGAATGTGGCGCAGCAGGATCACGCGATCGGGCGCACCGGCGCAGCGCACCGCTTCGACATACGCAGCCTGTTTGAGCGACAGCGTCGAGGCGCGCACGATGCGGGCAAAGACCGGCACGCTGAACACCGCCACGGCGATAATCACGTTATTCAGTCCCGGACCGAGAATCGCCACCACTGCAATCGCCAGCAGCATACCGGGAAAGGCAAACAGCACGTCGGAACCGCGCATGATCAGCATGTCAATCCAGCGACCGTAATAGCCCGCCAGCAAGCCGAGCAGCACGCCCACCACCATGCCCAGCGTCACCGACAGCACGCCGACGTAAAGCGAGATGCGTGCACCGTAGATGATGCGGCTCAACAGGTCGCGTCCCAGATCATCAGTACCCATCCAGTGTGCCGCTGAAGGGGGTGATGATAAGGCCATCCAGTCCGGTGCCATCGGATCCCACGGTGCCAGCCAGGGCGCGAAGATCGCCACAATCACCAGCAGCAATACAAAACCGCCGGAGACCAGCGCCAGCGGATTGCGCACAAAGGCGTGCAGGAAATCGCGCCACGGCGAGCGGATGGTTTGTGGTGTTGCGGCAGAGAGAGATTCTGTACTCATCACGACTCCTGTCGCAGGCGAATGGCTGGATTGACCACGGCATACAGCAGATCCACCAGCAGGTTAATCACAATAAATTCAAACACGAACAGCATCACCAGCGCCTGAATCACCGGTTGATCTTGTGCTTTGATCGACTCGATCAACAGCCAGCCCAAACCGGGCCAGTTGAAGACGCTCTCCACCACGATCGATCCGCCGAGCAGAAAACCGAACTGCAAGCCGAGCATGGTGATCACCGGGATCAGGGCATTACGCATCACGTGCTTCCACGTCACCAGCCGATTGCGCAGCCCTTTGGCTTTGGCGGTGCGCACGTAATCTTCCTGCGCTACTTCGAGGAAGGCGGAACGAGTGAAGCGTGCCATCACGGCGGCCACCGAGGAACCCAACGTAATGGCGGGCAGAATAATGTCGCTGGCTTTGTTGAAGCCACTCACTGAGAACAGGCCAAACGGCATAGCGACGAACTGGATCAGCAGCAGGCCAAGCCAGAAGGTCGGCATCGAGATGCCACCGACGGCGACGCTCATCAATGTCCAGTCCTGCCATTTACCACGCTTCAGCGCCGCCAGCACACCGAGGAACAGACCGAGAATCACTGACCAGGCGAAGCCCGCCAACGCCAGCCACAGGGTTGGCATAAAGCCTTGCTTGATCACCTGCAGCACCGGCTGTTGCGTGCGGTAAGTGACGCCGAGATCGCCACGCAGCAGCCCACCGATCCAGTTAACGTATTGCTGCGGCAGCGGATCGTTGAGTCCAAGATGCTGGCGCGCGGCTTCGACCGCTTCAATCGGCGCGTCTGGACCGGCGTAAATGCGCGCCGGATCGCCGGGTAGCAGCTTAATAAAGCCGAACACCAGCAGCGAGACCACCAGCAGGACAGGGATCATCTCCAGCAGCCGACGAATGATGTATGCGAACATGCGCTTCCTTTAAATTGGGGACGCCCTCTCCCGTTTGCAGGAGAGGGTTAGGGTGAGGGATTAACGCCCTGCCTTACTTAAATGCCGCCTGGGTGTAGAGGAAGTTGCCATCTGCCAGCATCGATACGCCGGTCAGGTTGCTGCGCTTGCCTACCAGGTTATCTGGCGTGCCGAGGAAGGCGACGGGCGCATCTTTCCACAGCATTTTCTGGGCTTCCGCATAGGCTTCACCGCGCTTAGCCGGATCGGCGGTGGCTAACCCACCAGCAATGGCTTTATCCACATCCGGATTGCTGAAGTACGAAACGTTATACGAGGTCGGTACCCAGGATTCGGTGGCATACAGCGGGCGCAGCGCCCAGTCCGCATCGCCGGTCGAGGTTGACCAGCCGCCGTAATAGAGGTCGAATTCGGCTGCTTTAGGATCCTTAACGCCCCACAGTTTGGCGTTGCGCGTACCGGAATCCATTGGCGTCACTGTGGCGCGAATGCCCACCGTTGCCAGCTGGGCTTTCAGCACCTGCGCCGCGCGCACGCTGGCGGTGGTGTTGGTGGTCCACAGTTTCAGATCCAGACCGTTCGGATAGCCGGCAGCTTTCAACAAGGCTTTGGCTTCATCCGGGGCGTAGTGATAATTCGGTTCGCTCTGTTTCTGGTAGAACTGCACCCCTTCCGGCATCGCGGACGAAGCGGGTTTACCCATGCCAGCAAACGCCACTTTCAGCCACAGATTGCGGTCGATGGCGTAGTTGATCGCCTGACGCACGCGCACATCCGCCAATGGTTTGTGCTGGGTGTTGATCGCCATGTAGTAGAGATAAATACTCGGATCGCGTTGGATCGCTAATTTGCTGTCGCTCTGCACAGTCGCGATCAGATCCGACGGCAGCGGCCAGATCGCATCCACCTGTCCTGATTTCAATGCGGCAACGCGCGTGGCATCTTCCGGACTTGGCGAGAAGGTCACTTTATCCACCTTCGGCCAGCCTTTCTGCCAGTAGCCATCGTACTTCACCAGTGAAACGGCCTTGCCCGGTTGCCAGTCAACAAACTTGAACGGACCGGTGCCAACTGGATGCAGGCGCAGCTGCGCTTCCTCTGGGTATTGTTTGAGGATCGCCGGGCTCCACATCACTGCTGACGGGTGTGCCAGGGTGTTGATGAAAGCACCAAAGGATTGGTTAAGGTCAATTTTCACCTGATCCGGCGCCAGCACCGTGACGTTGGCAATCATCTTATACAGGCTGTTGCGCTTCAGGCCTTTGGTCTGATCGGCGAGGCGATCGAGGTTGGCCTTGACCGCTTCAGCATCAAACGGCGTGCCGTCCTGGAAAGTGACGCCTTTACGCAGCGTCAGGGTAAATTCGGTGGCGTTGTCGTTATTGGTATAACCGGTCGCCAGCCAGGGTTGCAGCTTCATCTGCGCATCGAACTGGAACAGGCGTTCAAAGATACCGCTCTGCACCGAATAGCTGACGTTATCCGAGGTATCGTGTGGATCGAGACCGGTGATATCGGCATACATCGAAATACGCAGATCCTGCGCCTGCGCGGCGGCAGCCAGCGCGAGGGTCAAGCCAAAAGCCAGTGACGAACGGCGAAAAAGGGTTTTCATGAAATCTCCTGGTATTGAGCGTTAGCGCGATGCAATGTCGTCAGCGACCCAGTGTTGCGGTGCAACCTGGCGATAACGGGGTTTGGTGACCGTTTCGCCCAACTTGCGCAGCGGCGAAGGAATTTCGCTATCTTCGAAAGTACGGGTCTGACGGTTCTGTGGATCGGCCACCGGCACCGAGGCCAGCAGACGTTGGGTATAGGGATGTTGCGGCTGATTGAACACCGACTGGCGCGGGCCAAGCTCGACAATCTGGCCGAGATACATCACCGCCACGCGGTTAGCGATACGCTCCACCACCGCCATGTCATGTGAGATGAAAATCCACGCGACGCCAGTCTGCTTTTGCAGGTCCATCATCAGGTTCACCACCTGCGCCTGGATCGAGACATCCAGTGCCGAGACGGCCTCATCGGCGATGATGACTTTCGGTTTCAAGGCCATGGCGCGGGCAATCGCAATACGCTGGCGCTGGCCGCCGGAAAACTCATGGGGATAACGCGTGGCATGTTCGGGCAACAGACCAACGCTTTTCAGCAAGGCTTCAACCTGCGGCGTGGCTTCTTCCAGCGATTTCACCAGACCGTGCAGCAGCAGCGGCTCGGCAATGGTGAAGCCCACGGTCAGACGCGGGTTTAAAGAGGCGTAGGGATCCTGAAATACCATCTGGATTTCGCGGCGCAGCGGTTGAAACTCCGCCTCTTTCAGATTAGCGATTTCATTGCCCTGGAAATGAATGCTGTCAGACTGACTCTTGATCAGGCGCATCAGCGCGCGGCCGGTAGTGGATTTGCCGCAGCCGCTCTCACCCACAATCGCCAGGGTTTCACCCGGCCACAGGCTGAAGTCGATCTGCTCCACCGCATGCACTTGATGGGTCAGGGCTGAAAAGATGCCACTGCGAATCGGGTAATAGACTTTTAAACCGCGCACATCCAGCAATGGCGTTTCGTCATAACGGGCGGTGCGCTGCTCACCGCTATCGGCGGGCTGAGTGGCGCCCAACAGTGGAAAACGCTGCGGCCAGGATTGTTCACGCATGTCGCCCAGTTTCGGCACAGCAGCAAGCAGCGCTTTGGTATAAGGATGCTGTGGCGCGTTGAAGATGTCCGCGACCGTACCCTGTTCCACGACTTCGCCGCGCAGCATCACCACCACGCGGTCGGCAATTTCCGCCACCACGCCCATGTCATGGGTGATAAACAGCACTGCCATCTGCTTCTCGCGTTGCAGGTCGCGCAGGATGTGCAGAATGCGCGCCTGCACGGTGACGTCCAGCGCGGTAGTGGGTTCGTCGGCAATCAGCAGCTGTGGATCGCACGCCAGCGCCTGCGCAATCATCACGCGCTGGCGCATGCCGCCCGACAGCGAGTGCGGGTAGCTTTTCATCACGCGATCGACATCGGCAATCCGCACCTGGCGCAGCAGTGCCCGTGCACGCGCATCCGCAGCGGCTTTGTCGCACATCTGATGGTCACGCAGTGCTTCCGTCAACTGATCGCCCACCCGCAGTACCGGGTTGAGCGAGGTCATCGGCTCCTGAAAAATCATCGCCATTTCGCGCCCGCGCAAGGTGCGGCGTTGGGTTTCATCCAGCGTTTCCAGCGTGTGGGCTTTACCCTGACGATCGCGGAACTGCATGCTGCCGCGATCGATACGGCCTGAAGCGGCCAGCAGGCCCATCACCGCCAGCGAAGTGACCGATTTGCCCGAGCCGCTTTCACCGACAACGGCGACGACTTCACCGGGATAAATGGCAAAACTGATGCCTTTCAGTGCCTGATTTACGCCGCTGCGGCCGCGAAACGAGACGCTAAGATCCTGTATCGCGAGTACCGGCGCGGGACCGGCAACGCTGGCGGCGTTGGGAGTAAGTAAAGTGTCCGTCATCGTTGCCTCTTGCGGTTACAGCCAGATTCGGCCTTGAGCGTAGGAAAGGAAGGGTGAGCTATCGGCGGCCAGCCAGATGGGGCCATCGAGATCCACGTGTTCTGCAGCAATCGCCACCGGCAGCGCAGCTTCCATTGCGAGTGAGGAGCCCAGCATGCAGCCGACCATCAGACGCATATCCAGCTTTTGCGCTTCTTCGACCATCGCTAAGGCTTCGGTCAGGCCGCCGCACTTATCCAGCTTGATGTTGATCATCTCGTAGCGATTACGCAGCTCGGCGATGTCTTCACGCGTGTGGCAACTCTCATCGGCGCACACCGGGATCGGGTGGTTAAACCGTTGCAGATCCTGGTCTTGTCCGGCAGGCAGCGGCTGTTCAACCATGGCGATGTTGTACGCTTGCAGCGCGGTAAGCAGGCTTTGCAGATCGACGCCCGACCAGGCTTCGTTGGCGTCAATGATCAAGGTGGCACGTGGCGCAGCCTTTCTGATGGCCGCCACTTTCTCTAAAATCTCGTCACGATTCAGTTTGATTTTCAGCAGGATGGCACCACGCGATACCGCGTCAGCGGCGGCAGCTGCCATGTTTTCGATGGAGTCGAGGCTTAAGGTCTCCGCCGTGATCACCGAAGGCGGTGCAGTGCGTTCGCACTGCTGCCACAGTGTCTGCTTCGCCAGCGCGGCATCAAGGCGCCACAGCGCACAGTCCAGCGCATTACGCGCTGAACCGGCAGATAAACGGCTTTGCAGATCGATTCGGCTTAAGCCCGCTTCGACATCCTTACGCATCGCTTCCAGCTGCGCCTCGACGCTATCTGGTGTTTCATCGTAACGCGGTGTCGGCGTGCACTCGCCACGACCAATAAAGCCGTTCTGCTCCAGCGTGACGCGAATGACAGTGACGGCGGTACGCGTGCCACGCGAAATAGCGAAAGGACGCGCCAGCGGCAGCTCCAGCACTTCAATCTGCATGCGCCGCATCTTAGCCACGCTCCTGCAGCAGGGCGGCGATATCCGCGATACCAAAACGCACCGGATCGGTGGCCGGCACGCCGAATTCGGCGCTAACTTCCGCACAATAGGCGCGAGCTTCTTCTTCGCTGTAGTTGGAGGTGTTGATGGCAAAACCGGCCAGTTGCACATTATCGCTGGTGACATCGGCCGCGCGCAGGTTGGCCTCCACGCAATCTTTCAAACTCACCATCGGCTGATGCGGTAAATGACGCATGTGCGGACGGCCCATTTCGTGACACATCACCAGCCAGTGCGGCTGCGCACCGTGAATCAGACCCATGCTGACGCCCGCATAAGAAGGATGGAACAGCGAGCCCTGACCTTCAACGATATCCCAGTGGTCGGCATCATTGGCGGGTGACAGGGCTTCTACAGCACCGGCGATGAAATCGGCAATCACCGCATCAATCGCGATGCCTTCACCAGCAACCAGAATGCCGGTTTGTCCGGTGGCGCGGAAATCCGCCTTCATGCCGCGTTCACGCATTGCCGCTTCCAGCGCTAGCGAGGTGTACATCTTGCCGACTGAGCAGTCCGTACCGACAGTAAGTACACGCTTACCTGTACGCTTTTTACCGCTACCAACATTCAGTTTTGGACGCATATGGCGCAGGTCAAACAGCTCAACGCCAAACTCCTGGGCTAACGCCACCAGCTCTGGCTCATCCACCAGGCGATGGTGCAAGCCGCTCGCCACGTTCATGCCTGCTTTGATCGCACCTTTAACGGTATCGAGCCAGTGCTCCGGCAGATAACCACCGGCATTGGCGGTGCCCAGTACCAGCGTTTTTGCGCCACGTTCTTTTGCCGTGGCGATATCGAGTACGTCCAGACCTAAGCTGACAGTACAGCCCGGCAGTTTAATTTCGCCGACGCACTGCTCAGGGCGCCAGACGTGAATGCCGCGCGCCGTTTTAGCGGCCAGTGGATCGGTGACATCGCCAAGGAACAATAAATAGGGTTGAGGGATCAGCATGATGTTTCTCGTTTCAGACGGGTTAGAGGGTCTGAATCGACTATTCCATGCGGGTTAAGAGGTGACGAATGCTTGTTTGGTAGCGGGGTATAACATCAGGCTATAGCCAGATCCAAAACTGATGGTTAAGGGTACTAAGCCATTGATAGAGAGAAAATTCGAGGCGTTATTGAGCGGGGGAGATAAGAAAATCATTGATAACCACAGGTCGATCCCTGACCGCGATTATCGAGGGTATAAATGCGATTAATGCAGTGCGCCTGGTGGGACGTGCTTGAAAGTCTCAACATATGCACGAAACACGTAGCGGAAAAAACGTTTCATTGGATACCTGGCTCAAAAATTGTTGAAGAAATACGCGAAAAGTATAACTAACGCGCGTTTTTCACGCAATTATTTTTGAGCCAGATCACAAAATGAGGGGTTTGGCAGATGCCTGAATTAGCCGAAGAGGTTGAGATGTTGATTAAGGATGGTGCAGCCGATGCTGATCAGTACCAGTCCACCCAGCACTTCCGCCCATTTACCCATCACCGGACCGATAAAGCGACCCACCATCACGCCAGTCGTGGCCATGATGGTGGTAGCGGCACCAATGGTCAGCGCGGTAAGCACAATATTCACCTGCAGGAATGCCAGGCCGACGCCCACCGCCAGCGCATCAAGACTGGTGGCCACCGCGGTCAATGCTAAGACCATAAAGCCATGACGCTGTGGTGCTTCGCAGGGTTCATCCGCCGTCTGACGGAAACCTTCCATCATCATGCGGCCGCCAAGAACGGTTAACAGGGCAAAGGCCACCCAGTGATCCCATGCCATGATGTAGCGACTGGCCGCCAGGCCAATCGCCCAGCCAATCAGCGGCGTCAGCATTTCAATCACACCAAAGATCAGGCCGGTGCGCAGCGCTTCTTTGAAGTTCGGGCGATGCAGCGACGCGCCTTTGCCCAGTGCTGCGGCGAAAGCGTCCATCGACATACCAAAGGCCAGAATCAGAGTTGCGATAAATGTCATGGGTTTTCAATCAATGCCGCGAAAAATGCCTTCAAGCGAGCGATTTTCCGCATCTATTGTTCAGTAATGAAAAAGTGCGCGCAGTCTAGCACGCAAAATCACCAAAAAAAAGACAGTAAAATCATGGATTTAAGTATAGCAAAGGCTATAACTCTTAACTTGCGCTATTTATGACGCTAAGTGGATGGAATAGAAGAATTTTCTTAGGGTGACCCGGCACAGGGATTGCACGCCAGCACGCTTTTATGCGCTAATGCCCGCGCTAATTGATAGGAAACCTGCGATGAAAAACCCGTTTGAAACGCTGATTATCCCTGGCGGAATCCTGCTGCTGGGCTTTCTCTCCGCGCTGCTATTGCCCGCGCCGCAATTCGGCCTGGAATTATCCAGACGGATTCAGGAGATGCTGCATTTGCAGGACCTGAATCAGCTCTACACTATCGTGTTTTGCCTGTGGTTCCTGCTGCTGGGCGCGATTGAATTTTTTGTCATCCGCTTTGCATGGCGTCGCCTCGCTAAGCAGTGATCCCCCACCGCCGCGTAATGCTTTTTTCCTCTGACCACTGTCTGACGCGGCGAAAAATTAATACTCACAGAAATGTAACATTAGTTTTACACGATCTGGCGAAATATCACGCAACATAAAAACCGCATAAAAAATCAATCCACTACAAATTAATATTAATCATACACTTAAAGTGTGATGCCGCTCACTCTCCGAACATTACCCTGTGCATTCCTCTCACAATATCGCAACAACTGCATTACCATAACCCTCTGATTAAGGGATAAAAATCCCTTATGACAACGGGGTCGAGCTGATTAATTCTTATGCTGAATCATTTCGGCCTTTAAAAAATAAACAAACGTTTAATTCCGATACGAGAATGTTATATTCAAATGCATATGCATAACGTGCAGTTAACCGTTATCGTCCCCTGACTTAAACCTGAGTCTTAACCTTTGAGAAATAGCGCGACGCGCTCGAAAGAAGCGCGGCTGTTTCGCCTGCGAACCTGTTGAACTTCAGGTCAACAGAGAGAGGAGATGTCGCCTCATGAGTACTACTGCGGTAAACCTGGCGCTCGCCGCCGCTGGTATGGATAGCGCAAACCTTCAGGAACGAAAGGATGTCGACGTACTGCTGATCGGCGCAGGCGTGATGAGTGCCACCCTTGGCGCATGGCTGCAGGATCTGGAGCCGGACTGGTCGATTGAAATGGTGGAACGCCTCGACGATGTCGCGGTGGAATCCTCCAATGGCTGGAATAATGCCGGGACCGGTCACGCTGCGTTGGCCGAGCTGAACTATACGCCGCAGAAGGCGGATGGCAGCATCGACATTGCAAAAGCGGTGGCGATCAACGAATCGTTCCAGATTTCTCGTCAGTTCTGGGCGTACCACGTTCAGAAAGGCAACCTGCGCAATCCAAAAAGCTTTATCCACAGTACGCCGCACATGAGCTTCGTCTGGGGCGACGATAACGTTGAGTTCCTGCGCAAACGTTTCCAGGCGCTGCAAAAAAGCACCCTGTTCCGTGGCATGAACTATTCAGAAGATCGTGACCAGATCACCCAGTGGATCCCGCTGGTGATGAATGGCCGTGACAGCAAACAGAAAGTGGCGGCCACCTGGACCGAAATGGGCACCGACGTCAACTTCGGTGAAGTGACGCGTCAACTGATTGCCTCTTTACAGAAGAAAGCCAATTTCCGCCTGCGTCTGCGTCAGGAAGTGCGTGATATCAAGCGCCTGAGCGATGGCCGCTGGCAAGTGACGCTACACAATCTGGCCAGCGGTGAAAATCGCCTGCTGACCACGCGCCAGCTGTTTATCGGTGCGGGCGGTGCGGCGTTGCCACTGCTGCAAAAATCCGGCATCCCGGAAGTGAAAGGCTACGCCGGTTTCCCGGTGGGCGGTTCCTTCCTCGTGACCGAGAATCCAGAAGTGGTGCAGCAGCACATGGCGAAAGTGTACGGTAAAGCCAGCGTGGGCGCGCCGCCGATGTCGGTACCGCACGTGGATACGCGTGTGCTGGATGGTAAGCAGGTACTGCTGTTTGGCCCATTCGCCACCTTCTCGACCAAATTCCTGAAACAGGGCTCGCTGCTGGATATGTTCGGCGCGATGAACGGCAGCAACCTGTTGCCGATGATGCAGGTCGGCCTGAAGAGCTTCGATCTGGTGAAATATCTGGTCGATCAGGTGCTGCAAAGCGATGACGATCGAATGGAAGCGCTGCGTGCTTATGTGCCGCAGGCGAAACAGGAAGACTGGCGTTTAGTCACTGCTGGCCAGCGCGTGCAGATCATCAAGAACGATGAGAAAGAGGGCGGCGTACTGCGTTTAGGCACGGAAGTCGTGACCTCTGAAGATGGTTCGATTTCAGCCCTGCTCGGCGCTTCGCCGGGGGCATCTACTGCAGCGCCGATTATGCTGGAGCTGATGGCGAAAGCCTTCCCTGAGCAGATGCGTTCACCAGAGTGGCAGACCAAAATCCGCGCGGTGATCCCAACCTGGGGCCGTAAGATGAACGGTGACGTAGCGCTGACCGAGAAGATTCTGGCGGAAACCAGCCGCGTACTGCAACTCGACTACGCACCGATCGTTACGCCAGACGCGGCGAACGACGAAGCCCGCGAGACGGCGCACGTGGTGGGGAAGTAACCAGGCAATCCTGATTGCCGTGAATAATGATAAGGCCGCGCAAGCGGCCTTTTTTATGGGTGCACTTCATTTCAGCTCAGCAGCACTGCGTCGTACAGCATCCAGGCCGTGGTGGCCACCAGCGACAGTGCCATCAAACTGTTAAACGCCTGACGTTTCCACGCCACTTGCAGATGACTGCGCAGACGATCCCCCATCGCGGCCCAGATCAGGATGCAAGGTAAGTTCAATGCGGCAAATCCCAGCAATACTGTGATGACGCCGTTGCTGTTGGCGTACATCAGCGCCACGTTAGTCACCATCAGCCAGGCTTTGGGATTCACCGCCTGAAAACAGATGCCGCCCACTAGCGTCATCGGGCGCGGACGCTCACGCGCTTCTGGCGCTGCGGCACGAAAGATTTTCCATGACAGCCAGAGTAAGTAACTGCATCCCACCACCGTAAGTGGTAAACGAATGGATGCCATCCAGTGCAGCAACACATCCAACGCCATGCTTGCCAACAGCATCTGTATCGCACAGCCCACCAGAATGCCAAACAGCATCGGCAAGGTGCGCTTGAAACCAAAATTGACGCCCGATGTGGCGAGCAGCAGGTTGTTCGGGCCGGGGGTGATCGACATCACCGTGACGTAGCTGAAGAATGAAGGGTCGAGCATGATGCGCTTCCTGATGGTCCAAAGTTAACATCATGCTAATGCGTACCGGGTGATGGAAACAGAGACACAAAACCACTATTGTAATGGATACAGTTAACATTAATTTAAATTGTACCCATCGCACGCGGAGGCTTTTGTGTCCCTTCCCCTTTCATCCGGTCAAACGCTGTATCAGCAGCTGGCAGATAGCTTTGCCGAGTCGATTCATCAGGGCACGCTGAAACCGGGAAAACGGCTGCCCGCCATCCGCCGCGTGGCACAATCGCATCAGGTTAGCGTCAATACGGTGCTTAATGCCTGGCAAATCCTTGAAGATCGCGGCCTGATTGAAGCGCGTCCGCAATCGGGCTATTACGTGCGTGGCGTGATGCCAGCCGTGACGCGTCCGGTCAAACCGCTGCCCGCGAAAATCAACGACCCGAGCACGCAGAAGCTGGAACTGATTGAGCAGGTGTTTGCCGCGCAGAATAATGCCGATTACACAAATATCTCTTTGGCCTGTCCGCAGGATGGCACCTTTTATCCGGCAGCGCGCTTAGGCCGAATTACCTCGGGCATTTTACGGCACAATCCCGACATCGTCGGGCGCTATGCGCTCCCGCCGGGTAGTGAGCGCTTACGGGAGGAGATTGCACGTCGCAGTCTGCACACCGGTATCAATCTGACCGCGCAAGAGATCACCCTCACCCACGGCTGCATGGAAGCGTTACAGCTGGCGCTGCGGGCGGTGACCAAGCCTGGCGACTGCATTGGGCTGGAATCTCCCACTTACTTCTTCCTGTTCCCCCTGCTGGCGTCACTGGGACTGAAAGCGCTGGAAATCCCCACCGATCCTCAGCAAGGACTGTCGCTGGATGCGCTGGAGATGCTGCTGCAGGAGAAGCGTATTCAGGCGCTGATCGCCATGCCCGGCGCGCAGAATCCTCTTGGCTATGTGATGCCACTGGAAAATAAGAAGCGGCTGGCAAAGTTAGTGAATACTTACCATATTCCAATGCTGGAAGATGGGCTGTATGACGAGCTGCAGTTTGACTGGCCACTCTCGCCGCCGGTGAAAGCCTTTGATAGCGAGGGCTGGGTGATTTACTGCACCAGCTTTACCAAAACCGTGGCGCCGGATTTCCGCGTGGGCTGGACCGCGGCCGGTCGTTTCCATCAGACCATCGCCCGTTTGAAAGCTGTCTCTTCGATGTCTGAATCGCGGTTGCTGTGTGAAACCCTCGCCGAATTCCTCGCCAGCGGCGGATACGATCATCATCTGCGCTCGCTGCGCCGCCGCTATGCCGCCAATCTCGATGCGGCGCGCGGCATCATGGCGCGCCATTTTCCGCAGGGGACACGCGCCACCCTGCCCAAAGGAGGTTTTGTGTTTTGGGTGGAGTTGCCAGGGAAAGTGGATACCGTGGAGATGTTCCATCGGTTATTGCAGGAGCAGATTTGCGTGACGCCGGGAGCGCTCTACACGCTGAGCGATCGTTATAAACACGCGCTGCGCCTCTCCTGCTGTTACCCGTTTGATGAACGTTATACGTGGGCGCTGAAACGCACCGGCGCGCTAGCCTGCGAAATCACAGGCCTGGCACCGGGACAGGATCAGGGTTTGCCGTTGCGGCCCCAGGTGGTGTAGCCCTCACGCTCGGTCAGACGCTCGTAATAGAGTTGTACGGCGGGAAATTCAGGGTGCTCCAGCGGGGTTTCAAACCAACGATTGACTGCAAGCCCCACAGGAATGTCTGCCAGCGAGAAATTGCGTCCTGCGACGTAGCGCCCGGTTTTTTGCAGATGCTGGTCAAGAATATTCATGGTGTGCGTCCAGCCTTTAATCGCGGCGGCCAGCAAACGCGGATCCTGATGGGCGGGCGAGTTGCGCACCAGTGACATAAACGCATAGCGCCAGGAAGTATTGAGTTCGGTGGCTTGCCAGTCCATCCACTGATCCACCGGTGCACGCGCTCGTGGGTTTTCAGGATAGAGCCAGTCGCCGCCATTGCTGTTGGCGAGATAGCGCAGAATGGCGTTGGATTCCCACATCACGAAGTCATCTTCGATGATCACCGGCACCATGGCATTCGGGTTTAGCGCCATGAATTCCGCCGAGTGCAGCGATTGCGGGTCTTCACCCCAGGGTTCGAGCTCATACGCGAGATCCAGTTCTGAACACAACCACAGAACTTTGCGCACGTTGATTGAAGAAGTACGACCAAGAACTTTTAACATAGCGGACTCCGATTCCAGAATTCTTAGCCTATTCATAGTCCTGTTGACTGACATTAGCAATCTGCAGGATGTAAATCAGGATGTCAGAGTGCCTCAACCAGCAAGGAGTGAAAATGAAAGTCGCGTTTAAGCAGGTGGATGTGTTTACCTCATCAGCGTTTAAAGGTAATCCGCTGGCAGTGATCATGGATGCAGAGGGATTAAGTGACGCCCAACTGGCCGCTATCGCCCGCTGGACCAATTTGTCGGAAACCACCTTTGTCCTGCCAACACAGGATACCGCAGCCGATTACCGGGTGCGTATTTTTACCACCGAAGGGGAATTGCCGTTTGCCGGGCATCCGACGTTGGGCACAGCTCACGCCTTGCTGGAAGCGGGCTGGCAAGTGAAAACGCCGGGCAAGATTGTGCAAGAGTGCGGCGTCGGCCTGGTGGATGTGCGCATTAGCGAGGATGGCGCGCTGGCCTTCGCCGCACCCAACGTCACGCTGACGCCATTTGATGACGCGTTGATGAGCAGCGCATTGAACAGCGAGGCCTATGATCCCCACCAGACGCCGACCATTGTCGATATGGGGATTCGCTGGCTGCTGATCCCGATGAACAGCGCGCAGGCGGTGTTGGATGTGCAGGCCAGCGCAGCGGATCTGCTACGTTTGCAAAAACATGCCGACGTCAATGGCACTGCGCTGTTTGGCCCGTTGCCAGAGGAGTGCGGCGAACAGTACGAGGTGCGTGCGCTGCTGGTTGAGAACGGCAGCCTGACCGAAGATCCGGTAACCGGCAGCGCCAACGCCTGTCTGGCACGTTACTTTGCGGCGCAGGGGAAAACCGAAGATTATCGCGCACGTCAGGGTAGCGCTATCCAGCGTGAAGGACGAATTCAGGTGAGTTTTAGTGGTGAGACCATCTGGATTGGTGGCCAGACAGTGACCGTGATTGACGGGACGATTGAGATCTAAAACACGCGCAATAAATTGCGCCGCTACGACCATCCAAAGGATGGCGTAGCGCCGCGATTTATCGTGCATGAACGCTGCGTCACTCCGCGTGCATGATTACAACGCTTGCCCACCTGAAGCTTCAATACGCTGCGCGGTGATCCAGCCGGTTTCTTCGCTCAGGATGGCACTGATCGCGTCACCAATATCATCCGGTTGACCCACACGGCCCAGCGATGTTACCGAGGCAATGTGATCGTTGAGATCTTTGGTATCGCGCACGCGTCCACCGCCGAAATCAGTTTCAATCGCACCCGGCGCCAGAATATTGACGCGAATACGACGCTCGCCCAGCTCTTTGGCCTGATAGCGCGTCAGCACTTCCATCGCCCCTTTCACCGAGGCATAGGTGCCTGAACCCGGCAGCGTCATGCGTGTTAATCCGCTGGAGATGTTCAGGATGCGGCCACCATCGATAATCAGCGGCAGCAGCTTCTGCGTCAGGAAGTAAGGCCCTTTGAAGTGCACGTTGATCAGCGCATCAAACTCCTCTTCGGTGGTTTCCGCAAACAACTTGTAGTGACCGTGACCGGCGTTGTTCACTAAATAATCAAAGTTATCGCGCTGCCAGGTTTTTTGCAGTGCCTCTCTCACCTGTGCCACAAAGGTGTCAAAGGTGCTGCTGTCGCCAACATCCAGCTGTAACGCCACCGCACGCGCGCCCAGCGCCTCAATCTCTTTCACCACGGCCTGCGCTTCTTCCGCGTGACCACGATAGGTGAAAAGAATATCTACACCTTTGGCTGCCAGTTTCAGCGCACCATTCTTGCCCAAACCGCGGTTGCCGCCGGTAATCAATGCAATTTTATGACTCATGTTTCGCTCCAGTTGGAAAATTGAACACGGGATAAGGATATTCGCTATAAATTGATCTATAAACGCAGAGGAATACGCAGCACTGTTTCACTAACAACAACAATCGGTGAACAACATGGATAAAATTCACGCAATGCAGGTTTTTGTGCGGGTGGCAGAAATGGGCAGTTTTACCCGTGCAGCTGAAAGTCTTGGACTACCGAAAGGCAGCGTATCGCGCCAGCTTCAGGCGCTGGAAAATCAAATGGGCACGCGTCTGCTGCATCGCACCACGCGACGTGTGCATCTCACCCAGGATGGGCTGGTCTACTACGATCGTTGTCTTGATCTATTGTCGATGCTCGACGATATGGACAGCCTGTTCCAGCACGATCCCGCCACCCTGAGCGGCAAGTTGCGCGTCGATATGTCGGTCGCCATGGCCACCGGATTTATCCTGCCGCGTTTGCCTGAGTTTCTGCAGCATTATCCCGGCATCGAAATTGAGCTTAGCAGCAGCGATCGCCAGGTGGATGTGATTCGTGAAGGTTTTGACTGCGTGATCCGCGTGGGCGAGCTGAAAGATTCAGGTCTGATTGCGCGAAAAATCGGATCACATGCCTTGATTAACTGCGCCAGTCCCGACTACCTTTCCCGCTTCGGCATGCCGGTGCGCCTCGAAGATCTTGCACAGCACGCGATGGTGCATTACACCCAGCAGCTGGGGCAGCCTTCTTTGGGGTTTGAATATTTTGATGGCAAGCAGTGCCATTACGTTCAGACCGGCGGCGTGGTGACGGTGAACAGCACTGAAACCTATCGTGCCGCCTGCATCGCGGGATTAGGCATTATTCAGGTGCCCGCGATTGGTGTGCAGCCACTGCTGGAATCAGGCCAGTTAGTGGAAGTGCTGCATCACTTCCCCGCCAAGCCGATGCCGATTTCGTTGCTTTACCCACATCGCCGCAACGTAGCACGTCGCGTGCGGGTGTTTATGGAGTGGCTGAGTCAGGTGTTGCAGGAGTATGTGACATAAAGGGCTATAATTTTAATTTCGCAGTGAACAGGATGATTATCGTCTATGACAGACAAACCTAACCAAGAACCCACGGCTGAAAAGAAGCCGCTGATAGATATCAAGACCGGTAACAAAACCGTGGATGGCTCAATCCAGAACGTGTCGCGCTTTGCGGCCTGGTTCCAGGCCATTCCGGCGGTGGCGCATTTTATGCGCGCGCTGGATCGGTTTAACGATCGCCTCGGCAGCCAGTTTGGCGCAGCGATCACTTACTTCTCCTTCCTATCTCTGATACCGATTTTGATGGTCTCCTTTGCGGCAGTCGGTTTTGTGCTGGCGTCGAATCAGGATTTACTCACCGAGTTGATCAACAAAATCGTTAACAGCATCAGCGATCCTACGCTGGCCACTACGCTAAAGAACACCGTGAACACCGCGATTCAGCAGCGCGCGACGGTCGGGTTAACCGGTTTGCTGCTGGCGCTCTACTCTGGCATTAACTGGATGGGCAATTTGCGCGAGGCGGTGCGCGCGCAATCGCGTGATGTTTGGGAGCGTAAGCCGGACGATCAAGAGAAGTTATGGAAGAAATATGCGCGTGATTTGGTGTCGTTGCTGGGTCTGATGCTGGCGCTGGTGATTACCCTGTCGCTGACCTCTATTGCCGGTGCCGCGCAGAATGCCATCGTCAACGCGTTGGGATTGGAGGATATCGAGTGGCTGCGCCCGGCAATGACCATCATTGCGCTGTCGATTTCCATCTTTGCCAACTATCTGTTGTTCCTGTGGATTTTCTGGATTCTGCCGCGCCATAAGCCGCGCAAAAAAGCACTATTTCGCGGCACGCTGCTGGCGGCGATTGGTTTTGAAGTGATTAAGTTTGTGATGACGCTGACGCTGCCAAAGCTGGCCACTTCGCCCTCTGGGGCAGCCTTTGGTTCAGTGCTGGGATTAATGGCGTTCTTTTACTTCTTTGCCCGTCTGACACTGTTCTGCGCCGCGTGGATAGCCACCGCAAAATACAAGGATGATAAAGAGATGCCGCAGCCGCATCAGGGCAATTAACATCGCAAAATTGTTACATTTGCCGCAACAGCTAAAAATGTTTCCTGCTGGCTATTATTCCAGCAAAAACCAGCAGGAAACGCTAAAGGGTCACTTTAATTTGGCCCTTTTGCAGAGATTCCCGCCAAAAAAGTGACACTTCCCGTTCCCATCACCCGCCGATTGCCGCAACTCAGAAATTATCCACTTTTTCGCCGAAAATGCCTGTTCTGGCGCGGGTTTTCATCATTGAATGCCGCAAAACAGGTGCGTAAGATTCTCTGTCTACATTTACAATTAAGAAACAGTCATGCAAGCCTCCATCACAGAAACACTCGACAAAAAACACGACGACACGCCCGTAAACTCTCGCGGCAAAGTGGTCGTGGCATCGCTTGTCGGCACCGCGATCGAATTCTTCGATTTCTATATTTATGCCACTGCGGCCGTCATCGTCTTTCCGCATATTTTCTTCCCGCAGGGTGATGCCACCGTGGCAACGCTACAGTCGCTGGCTACGTTTGCTATCGCCTTCGTCGCGCGCCCGATTGGTTCTGCGCTGTTCGGTCACTTTGGCGACCGTGTAGGCCGTAAAGCCACCCTGGTGGCATCGCTGCTGACCATGGGCGTCTCTACCGTATTGATCGGTCTGCTGCCTGGATACCAAACCATTGGCGTTGCTGCTCCGCTGCTGCTGGCGCTGGCGCGCTTTGGTCAGGGCCTGGGTCTTGGTGGTGAATGGGGCGGCGCCGCTCTATTGGCAACCGAAAATGCGCCAGCGAAAAAACGTGCGCTCTATGGTTCATTCCCGCAGCTTGGCGCGCCAATTGGCTTCTTCTTTGCCAACGGTACTTTCCTGTTGCTCTCCTGGCTGCTGACCGATGAGCAGTTCATGAACTGGGGCTGGCGTGTGCCGTTTATCCTTTCTGCTGTACTGGTACTGATTGGCCTTTATGTGCGCGTTTCGCTGCACGAAAGCCCGGTGTTTGCCAAAGTGCAGAAAGAGAACAAGCAGGTCAAAATGCCGATCGGTACGCTGCTGAGCAAGCATCTGACCGCTACGATTCTTGGCACCTTCATCATGCTGGCGACCTATACGCTGTTCTACATCATGACCGTGTACTCGATGAGTTACGGCACTGCACCGGCGCCAGCGGGCTTAGGCTTTTCCCGTAATAGCTTCCTGTGGATGCTGATGGTGGCGGTGATTGGCTTTGGTGTGATGGTACCGATTGCGGGCCTGCTGGCAGACCGCTATGGCCGTCGTCGCACCATGATCACCATTACTTTGTTGATCATTGCCTTCGCACTGATGTTCCCGATGCTGCTGGGTTCAGGCTCACAGATTCTGGTGATGGGCTTCCTGCTGCTAGGCCTGAGCATTATGGGCCTCACCTTTGGGCCGATGGGTGCTCTGCTGCCAGAGCTGTTCCCGACCGAAGTCCGTTATACCGGCGCGTCGTTCTCCTATAACCTATCGTCAATTCTCGGTGCCTCGGTTGCGCCTTATATTGCAACATGGTTGAACGCTAACTACGGTTTGCAGGCGGTCGGTTTTTATCTGGCTTCCATGGCCGTGCTGACGCTGATTGCGCTGATTGCTTGTAAAGAGACGCGCCATCAGACGCTGTACGAAGCGGTGTGATGGTTGCAGATTGATATGATGAACCCGGCTCAGGCCGGGTTTTTTATTGGGTCGGAATTGAGATACGGGCGAATGACATGAGGGCACCGCGTTAGCGGCGCGAGGACGCCAGACCCTAAGCGGCCCCGGACTGCGTGATCGCCATGCGTTACGGCTCAATGGTGTTTTGTCGTGTCTGAGTGTGAGAAACCTATCTGATCAGGCATAAAAAAACCCCGGCAAGCCGGGGTTCTTCTTGTGCTGAAAACGGTGTCGTGCGGGGATTAGCCAGCAACCGCGATGCGTTTCATATCGGTCATGTAGCCACGCAGTTTACGGCCAACCGCTTCGATTGGGTGCTGACGTATGGCTTCGTTAACATCACGCAGCTGCGCGTTATCAACCTGAGTGCCTTCAATCGCTTTGCCCAGATCGCCCGGCTGCAGGGTGGTCATGAACTCTTTCAGCAGTGGAACTGCCGCGAAGGAGAACAGGTAGTTACCGTATTCTGCGGTATCAGAGATAACCACGTTCATTTCATACAGACGCTTACGTGCAATGGTGTTCGCGATCAGCGGCAGCTCGTGCAGTGATTCGTAGTAAGCAGACTCTTCAATGATGCCTGCATCGATCATGGTTTCGAAGGCCAGCTCAACGCCCGCTTTCACCATCGCAACCATCACAACGCCTTTGTCGTAGTACTCTTGCTCGTCGATTTTACCTTCGAACTGTGGTGCGTTCTCGAATGCAGTTGCACCGGTCTCTTCACGCCAGGTCAGCAGGTTTTTGTCGTCGTTCGCCCAGTCAGCCATCATACCTGAAGAGAATTCGCCCGAGATGATGTCATCCATGTGCTTCTGGAACAGCGGAGCCATGATGGTTTTCAGCTGCTCAGACAGTGCGTAAGCACGGATTTTCGCCGGGTTAGACAGGCGATCCATCATCAGGGTGATGCCACCGAATTTCAGTGACTCGGTGATAGTTTCCCAGCCGAATTGAATCAGTTTTTCGGTATAAGCCGCATCGTGACCTTCAGCCACCAGCTTATCGAAGCACAGCAGTGAACCGGCCTGCAGCATACCGCACAGGATAGTCTGCTCGCCCATCAGGTCAGATTTCACTTCTGCAACGAAGGAAGATTCCAGTACGCCAGCACGGTCGCCGCCGGTGGCAGCAGCCCAGGCTTTAGCGATTGCCAGGCCTTCGCCTTTTGGATCATTTTCTGGGTGAACCGCGATCAGGGTTGGCACACCGAAACCACGCTTGTACTCTTCACGCACTTCAGTACCTGGGCACTTCGGCGCAACCATCACCACGGTGATGTCTTTACGGATGGTTTCACCCGATTCAACGATGTTGAAACCGTGTGAGTAGCCCAGCGCTGCGCCATCTTTCATCAGAGGCTGTACCGCTTTAACTACCGCTGAGTGCTGCTTGTCTGGCGTCAGGTTAACCACCAGATCCGCCTGTGGGATCAGCTCTTCGTAAGTACCTACTTTGAAACCGTTATCGGTCGCTTTGCGGAAAGAAGCACGCTTCTCAGCAATCGCTTCAGCACGCAGTGCATAAGCGATATCCAGACCGGAGTCACGCATGTTCAGACCCTGGTTCAGACCCTGAGCGCCACAGCCAACGATAACGACTTTCTTGCCTTTCAGGAAGCTAGCGCCATCCGCGAATTCATCGCGTGACATGAAACGACATTTGCCTAACTGCGCTAACTGGTTGCGCAGATTCAATGTGTTGAAGTAGTTAGCCATGGGTACTCCGGTTAGATGTTGTGTTTGCTTTTGTTCGGTAACGACACCGTATTCAGTGCCGCGAATGACCCCATCATATGACAGGAAATCCATTGCTTAAATTGATATATTAGCAAGGTCACATTGCAGAATTTGCAACAACACGTCGAGGTAAAACGCGCATGGATTTACGAGACCTGAAGCTCTTTCTTCATCTGGCCGAAAGCTGTCACTTTGGTCGCACCGCGCGTGCTATGCACGTCAGTCCCTCCACGCTCTCTCGCCAGATTCAGCGCCTTGAAGAAGATGTGGGTCACGCGCTGTTCCTGCGTGATAACCGCACCGTGACGCTCACTGAAGCCGGCGAGCGCCTCAAGCAATTTGCTCAGCAAACCTTGTTGCAATATCAACAGCTGCGCCACGTGATGGATCTGAACGGTCCTTCACTGAGCGGCGAGCTGCGCCTGTTCTGCTCGGTGACCGCCGCTTACAGCCATCTGCCTCCAATTCTCGATCGCTTCCGTGCAGAACATCCACAGGTGGAAATCAAACTCACCACCGGTGACGCCGCCGATGCGATTGGGATGGTGCAGTCGGGCGAAGCGGATTTAGCGATTGCCGGTCGTCCTGAATCGCTGCCAGCCAGCATAGATTTTACGCCATTAGGCATTATTCCGCTGGTGCTGATCGCCCCGGCACTGCCTTGTCCGGTGCGAGGCCAGGCAACGCAGGACAATCCCGACTGGTCACAGATCCCCTTTATCGTTCCAGAACAAGGGCCTGCACGGCGCGGTATTGATTTGTGGTTCCGTCGCCATCGCATTCCCAATCCACAAATTTACGCCACGGTTTCTGGCCATGAGGCGATTGTATCGATGGTAGCGCTGGGATGTGGCATCGCGCTGCTGCCGGATGTGGTGCTGGAGAACAGCCCGGAGCCGGTACGCAATCGCGTACTGACGCTGGAGAATGTGGAGTCGGTCGCGCCGCTGGAACTGGGCGTGTGCGTACAAAAAAAGCGGCTCGGGGAGCCGCTTATCAGTGCTTTCTGGAACCTGCTGTAGTTACTGCCCGGCGAGGAAGAAACGGAACGCCGGGTTATTCGCTTCATCGTGCCATTCGTAGCCCAGCGCCGTGAGATGGGTTTCGAAATCCGGCTCTTGATCGTTGGCTTCGAAGGCCACCAGCACGCGACCAAAATCGGTACCGTGGCTGCGATAGTGGAACAACGAGATATTCCAGTGTGCGCCGAGCGTCTGCAGGAACTTCAGCAGCGCGCCCGGTGCTTCCGGGAACTCAAAGCTAAACAGGCGCTCGCGCAGCGGTTTCGATGGACGACCGCCGACCATGTAGCGCACGTGCAGCTTCGCCATCTCATCATCTGACAGATCCACCACCTGGTAGCCACCTTCGCTGAGCTGGCTGATGATCTCACTGCGCTCTTCCAGACCGCGCGTTAAGCGCACCCCGACGAAGATGCAGGCGTTATCGGCATCCGCATAGCGATAGTTGAACTCGGTGATCGAACGGCCACCCAGCGTCTGACAGAAACGCAGGAAACTGCCCTGCTGTTCCGGAATGGTGACCGCCAGCAACGCTTCGCGCTGTTCGCCAATTTCACACCGTTCCGACACATAGCGCAGGCCGTGGAAGTTGACGTTGGCGCCCGACAAGACGTGCGCGAGGCGCTCGCCTTTGATGTCGTGCTGCTGGATGTACTTCTTCATGCCCGCCAGCGCCAGCGCACCCGAAGGTTCCGCCACCGCACGCACATCTTCGAACAGGTCTTTCACCGCCGCGCAGATGGCATCGCTATCCACGGTGATGATGTCATCGAGATACTCTTTGCACAGGCGGAAGGTTTCGCTGCCAATGCGCTTCACCGCCACACCTTCAGCAAACAAACCGACGCGCGCCAGATCAACCGGCTCGCCCGCATCCAGTGCCGCTTTCAGGCAGGCTGAGTCTTCCGATTCTACCGCGATCACTTTGATCTGCGGCATCAGCTGTTTGATCAGCACCGCCACGCCCGCTGCCAGCCCACCACCGCCGACCGGCACAAATACGCGATCGATATGCGCATCTTGTTGCAGCAGTTCCATGGCCAGCGTGCCCTGCCCGGCAATTACTGCCGGGTGGTCAAACGGTGGCACAAAGGTGTAACCCTGCTGCTCGGCCAGCTCGATGGCTTTGGCTTTTGCCTCGTCGAAGTTAGCACCAAACAGATAAACCTCACCGCCAAATGCGCGCACTGCATCAACCTTGATGTCCGCCGTGGCCACCGGCATCACAATCAGTGATTTGATGCCAAGCCGACTCCCCGAAAGTGCCACACCCTGTGCGTGGTTACCGGCCGAAGCCGTAATCACGCCGCGTGCTTTTTGCTCTTCGGTCAGTCCGGCAATCATCGCATATGCCCCACGCAGCTTGAAGCTGTGCACTGCCTGGCGATCTTCACGCTTCACCAAAATGGTGTTGCCGAGACGCGATGAAATTTTTTCCATTTTCTGCAGCGGCGTCACCTGCGCAATTTCGTACACAGGCGCACGCAGCACTGCGCGCAAATACTCCGCGCCGTTAGGCGACGCAGGTAGCGGTTGAGACTCAGCCATCAGTTGTTAGCCTCCCAGCTTGGACTTATCGCGTACCGCGCCTTTATCAGCGCTGGTCGCGAGTGATGCATAAGCACGCAGCGCGAAGGAGACGGCACGTTCGCGGTTGTGCGGGGTGTAGGCCGCTTCGCCACGCGCCAACTCTTTTTCACGACGAGCGTGGATTTCGTTGTCTGGCAGATCCAGATGGATACGACGGTTCGGGATATCCAGCTCGATCATGTCGCCATCCTGAATCAGCGCGATGGTGCCACCACTCGCCGCTTCTGGAGAGATGTGACCCACTGAAAGACCCGAAGAACCACCAGAGAAACGACCATCGGTGATCAGCGCACAGGCTTTACCCAGACCCATCGATTTCAGATAGGTGGTTGGATAGAGCATTTCCTGCATGCCCGGACCGCCTTTCGGCCCTTCGTAACGGATCACCACGCAATCGCCCGCCACAACTTTGCCGCCGAGGATCGCATCTACCGCGTCATCCTGGCTTTCGTAGACTTTGGCTGGACCTTTGAAGGTCAGCAGCTCAGCGTCAACGCTGGCGGTTTTAACGATACAACCATCTTCAGAGATGTTGCCGTACAGTACGGCCAGACCGCCATCCTGAGAGAAGGCGTGCTCACGAGTACGGATACAACCCTCTTTACGGTCATCATCGAGTGTGTCCCAACGGCAGTCTTGTGAGAAGGCTTGGGTGGTACGGATGCCGGCTGGGCCCGCGCGGAACATTTTCTTCACCGCTTCGTCTTGGGTCAGCATGATGTCGTACTGATCCAGGGTCTCACGCATGCTCTGCTGCAGAACGTTGCGCGCACTGGTATCGATCAGCCCGGCACGATCCAGCTCGCCCAGAATCGCGACAACGCCACCGGCACGGTGCACATCTTCCATGTGATATTTCGGCGTACTCGGTGCCACTTTGCACAGGTGCGGCACTTTGCGCGACAGGCGGTCGATATCTGACATGTTGAATTCGATTTCGCCTTCCTGCGCCGCTGCCAGCAGGTGCAGAACGGTGTTGGTGGAACCGCCCATGGCGATATCCAGCGTCATCGCATTCTCAAATGCCGCTTTGGTGGCGATGTTGCGTGGCAGTACGCGCTCATCATCCTGCTCGTAATACTTTTTGGTCAGGCTAACGATGCGCTTACCGGCGTTGAGGAACAGCTCTTTACGGTCGGCGTGGGTCGCCAAAAGTGAACCGTTGCCCGGCTGTGCCAGACCCAGCGCTTCGGCCAGACAGTTCATCGAGTTCGCAGTGAACATCCCTGAGCAAGAACCACAGGTTGGGCAAGCAGAACGTTCGATTTTATCGCTGTCTTCATCGCTGACGTTCGGGTTAGCGCCCTGAATCATCGCATCAACCAGGTCCAGCTTGATGATTTTGTCAGACAGTTTGGTCTTACCGGCTTCCATCGGACCGCCGGAGACAAAGATCACCGGGATGTTGAGGCGCAGTGACGCCATCAGCATGCCGGGGGTGATTTTGTCGCAGTTAGAGATACACACCATGGCATCGGCGCAGTGCGCGTTCACCATGTACTCCACGGAATCGGCGATCAGCTCGCGCGAAGGCAGTGAATACAGCATGCCGCCATGACCCATGGCGATACCGTCATCCACCGCGATGGTGTTGAACTCTTTGGCGACACCACCGGCGGCTTCGATTTGCTCAGCCACCAGCTTGCCCATATCGCGCAAGTGCACGTGGCCCGGCACGAATTGGGTGAATGAGTTAACCACGGCGATAATCGGTTTACCGAAATCGGCGTCGGTCATTCCTGTGGCGCGCCACAGGGCGCGTGCACCCGCCATGTTACGACCATGGGTGGTGGTGGCAGAACGGTACTTAGGCATGCTCTATTTACTCCAGTCTGAAATATGACGCGGGCGCAGCTGCACCCGCGTAACTGTCTTGTTATGGATTAACTTGATCCAACCAGCCGTACTTGTCTTCGGTTTCGCCAGTGAACAGGCCGAAGAATGCGCTCTGAATTTTGGTGGTCACTGGACCGCGTTTGCCCGCACCGACCTGAATGCCGTCAACGCTACGTACCGGGGTGATTTCTGCCGCAGTACCCGACATGAACACTTCATCAGCCAGATACAGAGATTCACGCGACAGCGTTTGCTCACGCACTTCGATACCCAGGTCGATCGCCAGCTTGATGATGGCGTCACGGGTGATACCTGGCAGGGCTGAAGAAGTGAACGGCGGCGTGAACAGAATGCCATCTTTCACTTCGAACAAGTTTTCGCCAGCACCTTCTGAAATATAGCCGTTGGTGTCGAGAGCGATACCTTCCTGATAACCGTGGCGACGCGCTTCGCTGCCGACCAACAGTGAGGAGAGGTAGTTACCACCGGCTTTAGCCGCGGTTGGCAGGGTATTCGGTGCAACACGGTTCCATGAAGACACCATCGCATCGATACCGTTTTCCAGAGCTTCAGCACCCAGGTAAGCACCCCATGGGAAAGCAGCGATGATCACGTCGGTGGTGTAGCCATCTGGTGGGTTCACACCCAGGCCTACGTCGCCAACAAACGCCAATGGACGAATGTAAGCGCTTTTCAGTTTGTTCACGCGAATCACTTCGCGGCACGCTTCCATCAGCTCATCAACAGAGGCGGCGATAGGAAAACGATAGATTTTGGCGGAGTCGTGCAGACGCTGCATGTGTTCACGGTGACGGAACACCACTGGGCCTTTGTGTGAGTCGTAGCAACGTACGCCTTCAAACACTGAAGTACCGTAGTGCAGTGCGTGAGACATGACGCTGACCTTGGCATCTTCCCACTTAACCATCTCCCCGTTGAACCAAATAAAGTCTGCTTTCTTCGTACTCATTGTTATTTCCTTTGGCGACTAAGCGCGGATTTGTTGTGATGTCTGTTGCTGGATCTCGACACAAGCGACATCCATAAGTTTGCTTAACTGCGAAGACAGTAAATCGACCGAACGCTGGCTGGCAACGGTCATCTCGATATTAATGTTCTCAGCGTTGATCGCAGATGCCATGTTCATCGAGCACACCTGGAAGCCACGGTGGCGGACAACACGCAAAATGCGCTCCAATATTTCAGGGCGGAAGCGGGCTTCGATAGACAATTGATGCTGATTCATGCGGTTTTCTCCATCATGTTTGCGTTGCTGGCACCCGGCGGTACCAATGGCCAGACGTTCTCATGCTCATCAATCGAAACATGCAGGAAGTAAGGACCTTCACTGTTCAGCAGAGCATCTATCGCGGCGTCGACCTGATCTTTACGGCTAATGTGCTGGCCTGGGATATCAAAGGCGCTGGCTAGCGTGAGGAAATCGGGGTTATCGGTAAGGATGGTTTCGCTGTAGCGACCATCAAAGAACAACTGCTGCCACTGGCGCACCATGCCCAAACGTTGGTTATCCAGTAGCAGGATTTTCACCGGCAACTTACCGCGCTTGATGGTGCCCAGTTCCTGGATATTCATCATGATTGAGCCATCACCTGACACGCAGATCACGGTGTCTTCCGGGCGAGCAACCTGCGCACCGATGGCGGCAGGCAGACCGAAGCCCATGGTGCCGAGGCCGCTGGAGGTGATGAAGTTCTCTGGCTGAGTGAAGCTCATGTGCTGCGCAGCCCACATCTGATGCTGGCCCACATCGGTGGTCACCACCGCGCTGTCCGTTTTACGATCGGAGAGTTGTTTCAGCAGCAGCGGCGCATAAATCGCCTCACCTGGATGATCGTAGCGCCAGTCAAACTCGGCTTTCATCGCTTTTACTTCGGTGCGCCAGCCCTCAATCTGCATCGGCATACTCAACGCGGGCAGCACCTGGTTCAAATCACCTTGCAACGAAACGTGCGCACGACGCAATTTGTTCAACTCGGCCGGATCGATATCGATATGAATGACGTTCGCATGCGGGGCGAAGGTGTCTAACTTACCGGTGACGCGGTCGTCGAAACGCGCGCCAACGGCGATCAGTAAATCGCACGATTGCACGGCAAGGTTGGCAGCTTTGGTGCCGTGCATACCCAACATGCCAAGATAGAGATCGCTGCTGGCGTCTGCGCTTCCCAGGCCTTTCAACGTGGACACCGTTGGGATGCCGGTTGCTTCAGCCATGGCACGTAATGCAGGCACCGCTTGCGCCATGCCAACACCGCCGCCGATATACAGCATTGGCTTATGCGACTGCGCCATTAATGCGCGGGCTTCCGCGATATGCTCTGGCGAATGACTGATCGCCTCTTCAACCGGCAACAGGTGTGGGGTTAAATCGGCACTAGCAATTTGGATGTCTTTCGGGATATCCACCAGAACCGGACCGGGACGACCAGACTGGGCGATGGCAAAGGCTTCGGCCATCACGGAAGGCAAATCTTCGAGGGATTCAACCAGGAAACTGTGCTTGGTGCAGGCTAATGACAGGCCGAGAACGTCGATTTCCTGGAAGGCATCGGTGCCGATGAACGCAGATGAAACCTGACCGGTGATCGCGACAACTGGGATGGAATCCATAAACGCATCGGCTAAACCGGTGATCAGGTTAGTGGCGCCGGGACCGGAAGTGGCGATACACACGCCAGTTTTACCGGTGGCACGGGCATAACCAATTGCCGCCATCACTGCACCTTGCTCATGACGACACAGTAGGTGTTCCACGCCGCCATCGTAGAGCGCATCGTACACTGGCATGATTGCGCCGCCAGGATAGCCAAACACTGTGTCGACACTCTGCGCGCGTAAAGCCTGAACTACCCACTGTGCACCTGTCATCGTTATTCTCCTGTATTCCTGGTGGAACAACAGAACTTTATGCTACTGCTCATAATCTGTTCCTCGCTGATTCGCTGATATTTAGCCAGGTCGAAAAAAAACCCCCGGACCTTTCGGTGCGGGGGTTTTTGGAATTCCGGGCTTGATTTTTAAGCCTTTCTTTCTCCAAGCGATGCCCCGCACGGTGGGATAATAATCACCACCACGCTAATCACGACTAGGCTAATCACTTGTAGAAGGGCTTTCATGTGTTGTCTGTTTTTTCGATTGTTCGAAGTAATACCTACAGAGTTACCATAGTTATCTACGCGTTGACAATTATTTTCATAATGTTTTTTTATGACGTAAGCAATGGGTGTGGGTTATCGCCTTGTAAGTTAAAGGTTATTTTAAGTTGTGAAAAATTTTCATTACGCACACTGCTCAACCTCTCTGTTAATTCTGCGATATCGACCTCAACTGCGGCGAAAACATTGTAAAAACCGCCGATTCACTGGAATCCGGCGCTGATGTTTTTTAATCGCATTCGCAATCTGAATTTACTCCTCGCATGATGAAGACAACAAGGAGTGGTTATGTCTTTATCAAAGGTTCTCACTCGCGCGGCGCTCGGCGTACAGGCGCCATTGGTAACGGTTGAGGTGCATATCAGCAAGGGGTTGCCCGCTTTAACGCTGGTTGGCTTGCCTGAAACCACGGTGAAGGAAGCGCGGGAACGGGTACGCAGTGCCATTATCAATAGCGGATTCACCTTCCCTGCTAAACGCGTCACCATCAATTTGGCTCCTGCCGATCTGCCAAAAGAAGGTGGGCGCTACGACCTTCCCATCGCCATTGCGATTCTCGCGGCCTCAGAGCAGCTTCCTGACGCGAAACTGGCGCACTATGAGTTCCTGGGGGAGTTAGCACTGAACGGCGCGCTCTGTGGCGTTCAGGCCTCTATTCCAGCAGCGATGGCCGCTTTGCAAGCCGGCAGGCAGATGGTGTTAGCTGAAGAGAATCAACAGGATGTCGGATTGATACAACAAGGGGAAACGCTCGTCGGTAAACATCTGCTCGAGATCTGCGCTTTCCTGCATAACCAGTCGACACTCACCGTTGCGTATTCTCAACCTGAGACGCTGCAACAGGAAAGCCAGGACCTCAGCGAAATCATCGGTCAGGAACAAGGACGTCGCGCCCTGGAGATCACTGCCGCTGGCGGGCATAACCTGTTACTGCTTGGACCGCCCGGCACAGGGAAAACCATGCTAGCGACCCGCCTGCCCGGCATTATGCCGCCCTTAGACGACCAGGAAGCACTGGAGTGCGCAGCGATTAATAGCCTGGTCAGCAGCCGAAACCTCCATCATCAGTGGCGCAGAAGGCCATTCAGAGCTCCTCATCACAGCGCTTCGTTGTATGCATTAGTGGGAGGAGGAGCAATCCCCCGGCCTGGTGAGATCTCTCTGGCGCACAATGGCGTCCTGTTTCTGGATGAACTCCCGGAGTTTGACCGCAAGGTACTGGATGCATTACGCGAGCCCATTGAATCCGGCGAGATTGCGATTTCCCGTACACGCGCCAAAGTCACTTATCCTGCGCGCTTTCAGTTAATTGGCGCCATGAACCCCAGCCCTACCGGGCATTATCAAGGCCGTCATAATCGATGCTCGCCGCAACAGGTGCTGCGCTATTTGAGCCGGCTCTCAGGTCCGTTTCTTGATCGCTTTGATCTGTCTCTGGAAATCCCGTTGCTACCCAGTGGAACCTTAAGTCAAAAACAGGAAGTCAGTGAGAGCAGCGAGACGGTACTTAAACGCGTCCTTGCTGCTCGTCGGAGGCAAATTGAGCGAGCAGGCAAAATAAACGCGCATTTATCTAATCCGGAGATTGCCCAGTGCTGTGTACTGAGACAGGACGATGCTATATGGCTGGAAGCTGTATTGAATTCGCTGGGTCTTTCTGTGCGCGCGTGGCAACGCATTTTGAAAGTCGCCAGGACGATTGCCGACTTGGCAGGGGAGGAGACGATTTCACGACAGCATTTGCAGGAGGCTGTGGGTTATCGCAGCATTGACCGGTTGCTAATCTTTCTGCACAACAGTCTGGAATAAAAAACGGGGCTTTAGAAGCCCCGCTATTTTTTAATCATCGCTATCGCTAAAGTCTTCCACAGTGTCCATCTGCGGCTTACCGCCAGACAATGTGTGGAAACGCTTAGGACGCTTAATACGTGCGGTATATTTCGACCAGACACGTTCAGCTTCCGTTTGCGGCTCACGCAGACCACGACATACTTCTAAAAACGAACGCTCTTCTTCAGTCGCTGGTTCACGCTTGGCGAGGTCCAGTTCATTGAAGGCGTAACCGTGGCGTTCCAGAAGCTGAGCTTCTTTAATGGTGAAATCACCATGACGTGAAAAACCACGAGGATAATGTTTGTTATCAAAGAAACGATTTGTTGTTGCGAAGCTATCCGCCATTTTACACGCTCCCGACTCTCTTATGGCCGTGCTATTTATGGCGCGGAGTATTAGATAGGCTTGACAGAGTGTAAAACAAAACATTTAAATCAGTACGACAAACATTTTTTGGGAGAATGCTGTGGATACGGAATTACTGAAAACTTTCCTCGAAGTGAGCAGAACACGCCATTTCGGGCGTGCTGCTGAAGCGCTTTACCTCACGCAATCTGCCGTTAGTTTTCGCATTCGTCAGCTGGAAAATCAGTTGGGAGTCAACCTTTTCACCCGTCATCGAAATAATATTCGGCTGACTTCTGCGGGTGAGCGTTTATTACCCTATGCAGAGAGCCTGATGAGTACCTGGCTGATGGCTAAAAAGGAAGTTTCACATACACAACAGCATCATGAGCTATCGATAGGTGCCAGCGCGTCGTTGTGGGAGGCTTATCTAACCCCTTGGTTAAAAACGCTTTATGAGAACCGGGAAAGCCTTCACCTTGAAGCACGTATCGCACAACGGCATTTGCTGGTAAAGCAATTACATGAGCGTCAGTTGGACCTTTTAATCACCACCGAAGCGCCCAAAATGGATGAATTAACCAGCCAACAGATTGGTCATATTTCACTCGCGCTCTTCCGCGCACGTAAGACTGAGAAACGTGAAAAATATGATTACATTAAACTGGAATGGGGTGCGGATTTTCATCAACATGAAAGTTATTTATCCAGTGATGATGTGCCAGTATTGACCACAACTTCAGCGCATGTGACACGTGAATTACTCCACACTACCGGCGCCTGCGCGTTTTTACCGGATTCATGGCACAGCATTTATAGTGATTTGATGGTTATTCCAGATACACCCGTTGCCGTTCGTCCACTCTATGCGGTGTGGCTGCAGAATAGCGATCAACAAGCACATATTCGTCAGCTGCTTAAATTTCCAGTATTGACGCAATAAAGCAGAAATTGAGAGGGGTTTGAGTGTCGCGCAGTGAAATTCAAACCCTTTTCACTGACGAAGTTATGAGGTAAATGCCAAATTTTGGACAAAAAAAATCCTTTGCCGAAGCAAAGGATTGTTTTCTGGCAGGGGCGGAGGGACTCGAACCCCCAACACCCGGTTTTGGAGACCGGTGCTCTACCAATTGAACTACGCCCCTAAAAGGGTGGCGGAACGGACGGGGCTCGAACCCGCGACCCCCTGCGTGACAGGCAGGTATTCTAACCAACTGAACTACCGCTCCACCGATTCTGTACCAAAATCAGAAAACCGTTCTGACTTCGGGTGTTTCGCCCTTTCAGTGTCACCTGAAAGGTCACGACTCACGAATGAGTCTTAAATTGATGCCTGGCAGTTCCCTACTCTCGCATGGGGAGGCCCCACACTACCATCGGCGCTACGGCGTTTCACTTCTGAGTTCGGCATGGGGTCAGGTGGGACCACCGCGCTAAAGCCGCCAGGCAAA
>NZ_CAJCKS010000007.1:0-59972 GCF_903970985.1 Pantoea sp. ME81
CGGTAATATCTTTGTAGGTCTTCGACTGCCAGTTGACTCCACCACCCAGCGTCAGCTGATCCAGCATCGGTAAACGATAGCTGGTGAACAGGTTGAACGAGGTGCGAGGCAGCTGTGAGTTGTAGTTCTCACCCTCACGATCTTCGGCTACATAAGTGGTGCCGCCGAAAGTCATCTGCCAGTTATCCGTCAGTGCACCGTTCACTTCGAACTCGACGCCACGGCTCACCACGCCATTCTTACCTTCAAAGATTTCGTTGCCTGAAGCCGTGTACGTTCCGGTGCTCACTGGCGCGTTATCCAGTTCTGTACGGAATACCGACACCGAGGTGGTCAGACGGCTGTTCAGCCAGTCAGATTTCACACCCGCTTCGTAGTTTTTACCGATGACAGGATTCAGGAATTGGCCGGAGGCATCCTGGCTATCCTGCGGCTGGAATACGGAAGTGTAACTGGCGTAGGCTGACCAGTTATCATAGAAGTCCCAGATCAAACCACCGTATGGCGTGATGTTGTTTTCTTCCTGCCGGGTGGTTAAACCTTGGCGATTCCAGTTGGTGTAACGTGCGCCTAAAATGGCATGCAGCGGATCGGCTAACGTAATGCGAGTGGCAAGGTAGGCCGATTTCTGACGCACCAGTTGCGTATCAGACGCTGGAGTACGAGGGTTCCAGTCGGACTCAGGATAGTTCCCATTGTAGTCGTAGAAATTACCCAACTGGTCAGGTGAAATGTTGGTCCAGGCGCTGTAATACTTGTTGTCCTGACGGCTGTAGTTCACACCGAACATCAACTCATGCTGACGGCCAAACATTTCGTATGGACCACTGGCAAACGCATCGACGGAATCCACTTTGCGTTTACCGGTGTTATAACCCGTCCCGCCTACCGCATCATAGTTGTAGGAAGGGTCGTACTGGTTAACCAGCAGACCAGTATCTTTATTCACATAGCCGTCGATATACAACTGCTTACTGTCGAGGAACATTTCATTATGCGTGCCGTTAAGCGTGATGTTCCAGCCGTTATCGAAGTTCTGCTGCAGGTTAATAAAGACTTTTTTGTTTTCTTTGTCGTTATACGCCCAATCCGTTGAGGTGTTATAACCGCGACGCAATTTCACCTGTGAACCATCGGTATACCAACGCGGTGAACCACCCCACATCGGCGAGTCGGTATTCACCTGCGTGAACTCATAGCCCACAGACAGCTTGGTTTTATCGGTCAGGTCAGCATCCACCACACCGTAGATGAATTTCTTCTCGAAGCCATAACGCTCGATAAAGCTGTTTTTATCTTCGTAACCCGCCACTACGCGGCCACGCACGTTGCCTTCAGGCGACAATGGTGCAGAAAGGTCGGCGACATAGCGCTGTTTGTCCCAGCTACCGTAGCTCGCTTCCAGATTCCCGGTGAACTCTTTGCTGTCGGCGTGCTTACGCACCATGTTAATCGCAGCAGACGGGTTACCTGGGCCAGTCAGCAGGCCCGTTGCACCACGCACTACTTCAACGCGCTCATACAGCGCCATATCGGTTTGGGCATCGCCGAGGTTCCAGCGCGAAGCAAACGCCGTTGGAATGCCGTCGATCATGTAGTTATCGATGATAAAACCGCGCGAATAATAGTTCGTGCGATCCATGTCGCCGCTGACGCCTTTGATACCGGTGGTATTCGACAGGACGTCATTCAGGGATTGCAGCTGCTGATCTTGCATACGCTGCTTGCTGACAATGCTGACCGATTGCGGAATATCACGCGCGGTCAATGCCATTTTGGTGCCGGCACGAGTGACCGGAACGCTGTAATCTTTTGCGGCCTGCTCTTGCGCATCGCTGCTGGCGCTGGCATCCACGGTCAGGGTTTGTTCTGTTTTGGTGCTATCAGCGGCCTGGGCAATGCCTGACGCCACCATCATTGCCAGCAGAGAGACACGCAAGGCACGTTGCGGCGCACGGCCAGATTCCCTGACGCGCTTTTCTTTGAAAGACATAATATTCCTCAATCAACTTATCGTTATTTTGTGTTGGCGGCATAGCTGCTGACGTCTGTTAGATCCAGCCATAAATAACGTGCTGAAAAGGAATATCAGGATGAGGTATTTCCCGACTGCGCCCTCCTGGCGCAAACAGAACGACCGTAAAGATGCCGTTAAGAAAGCAAATGAGAAATATACGCATTAAGATTACTATTGCAAGAAATTGTTACCGGTTATCCGGCAATTTTACTTTTGGATATTTCCTTATTCTTCAATGATTAATAATAAAGGGGAGTTATTTTCGGTAATTATCACGCACGTTAATAGAGCAAACCTGTGAAAAATCACAGGTTCTTGTCCTGAGGGTATTCCGGGGATCACCAGGGCCAGCGTTTTTCCGCCAAATCCACCAGAAGACGTGAAGCGGGTGAAAGCTCACTGAGTGAGCGGAATTGCCAGCCAAAGGTACGCGGCATCATGACCAGCGGCAGTGGAATTTCAATCAACTCACCGCCCTCACCTTTTAATAAGCGGCGGGAAAGAAAACTCAACAACTGGGTTTGCGCCAGCACGGCGCGCAGCGGGGACAGCGTATTACTTTCCATTTGCGCGCGCGGCGCCGCATAGCCACCGCTGCGCAAGCGTTGTTCCAGCCACTGACGCGTCGCGACGTTATCGGAAGGTAACAACCAGTTATATTCATCAAGCTGTTCAGGCGTCGGATGAATATTCGCCAGCGGATGGTGACGGCTGGCGGCAATCACCACCGGATCCTCAACAAGCGGCCGGGTAATAAACTCGCTGTTCCCCTGCGGCAGAAAACCCAGAATCAAATCGACTTTGTTCTCACGCAGCAGCTTTTGCAGCAAATCATTCATCCCGACCGTCACTTCGAGTCTGGCGGTGGGAGCTTTGTGCAATAAGTCCTTACTCAGTACCGGTAGCATAAATTCCGCTGCCGTGGCCGCCACGCCTAACCGGATCACGCCCGCCGTTCCCGCACCCAGCGCCTGTAAATCCTGCCGGGTGACCTGCATCATGTGCACGACTTTTTGAGCACGTTCACAAAGTAGTAGTCCCGCTTCGGTGAGTTGCATCCCACGCCCCACCTTGAGAATTAACCGTGTGGCGTAAAACTTCTCCAGACGTTGCAGACATTTGGTTAAGGCGGGCTGAGTGATACCAAGGGATTGCGCCGCTTTACCCAGATGTCCTGTTTCCTTCACCGCCAGCAGATAATGCAGATCTTTCAGTTCCATTCATTCCCACCAGGAATCAATTGATAAAATTCAGAGAATATAATTTATCACTCTACGCTGCCAGGATGGAATGACATTAACAACAGAGCAACACGCTGTTCGCGTCACCTTGTGGCGCTTAACAAGGGAGTAAAGGATGAAACATTCACTGAAAACACTGGTCGCGATGATCGCTTTGGCCAGCAGCGCACAGGTTTTGGCACAAGACACGCTGCCCGTGACGTTACCGACGCAACAGGACAGTCGTCTGGAGCAGGTCGCCACCTCGCCACGCGTGTGGAATGGCATTACCGTGAGTCATGACAACCGCCTGTTCGCCTCGTTAACGCAATCGGAAGGTGCGGGTTTGCAGCTGGCGGAAGTGATCAATAATCAGCTGAAAGCCTTTCCCGATGAGAGCTGGAACCAGTGGAACGCTAACGATCCGGAGCATCATTTCTACCACGTGAATGCGTTGCGTATCGGCCCGGATGGCAATCTGTGGGTGATGGATTCGGGCAATAAAGGAATTGGTACTGGCGATCAGGCCGTGCCCGGTGGCGCTAAGCTGGTCCACATTAGTCTGGCCACTGGCAAAGTGTTGAATAGCTATGTGTTCAAGGCACCGACGCTGCAACCCACCAGCTATCTGGATGATGTGCGTTTTAATGGCGATTTTGCCTATATCACCGATCCGGGTGCGGTGGGATTAGTGGTGCTGAACCTGAAAAGCGGCAAAAGCTGGCGGGTGCTGGATAACCACCCTCTCTCGATTGATCATCAGCCGATTTATGCAGATGGCAAGAAGTTGATTCTGCGCGATGGCCGTGAAAAACGCGTGGGTCTCGATCAGCTGGAAGTTTCGCCGGATGGCAAATGGCTCTATTACCAGGCGATCCCGGGGCCGCTGGCTCGCATTGAAACCCGTTATCTGAACGATAGTGCCCTATCGGCTGCAGAAGTGGCGAAGCATGCGGAGAAAGTACGCGAAACCTGGAGCACCGGCGGAACAGCCATCGATGCCGAAGGCAATATCTATGCGTCGGATATCAATACCCGCAGCATTAAGCGCATCGCGCCCGATGGCAAAGTCACCACCGTGGTGCAGGATCCCCGCCTGGTGTGGATTGACGCGATGTGGGTATCTGACGGCGCACTGTGGATGCCGTCCGGACAGATCAATCGCACGCCTGCGACCACCGGCGGCAAACCGTCAACCGTTGAATATCCGGTGAAGCTTTACCGTCTGCCGTTACCGATTAAGCCTTCGCCGCGGGATCATCAATAAGCCATAACGTGCCGATTAAAGCTATTTAGCGCGGTAGTCACGCCGCGCTTATTCAACGATCTCTTTATTGATAAACAGGAGGAAATAACACCCAGATAAATCATCACCGCTCGCTATTTTAAATTTATTAAAACTAAGAGGTTACGCACAACTTTTGCGTATACCTAACCTTGTGCCTGCCGAAAAAAACGCTGGATAATATTGCCAGATAGACGAGGTTGCAGAAGGTTAATTTGAACAATAAATAATCATTCGCTGTTTTTTATTTATTCCGAACACGTTGCGTTTGCTACCCACAAACGTGCTCTATCCCTCTGGACAGGAACCCTCGTCATGCTGCTGATCATCAGTCTGCTTATGATAATCTGCTTTATTGGCTTATTAATGAGCAAAAAGCTTTCCGCTCTGACTGCATTAATCCTTATCCCTACGCTATTCGCACTGTTATCTGGCCATGGCACGGATATGGGTGCCATGGTGATCAAAGGATTGCGTACCGTTGCGCCCACTGGCGTCATGTTGATATTCGCGATGATCTATTTTATGAGCGTAACGGATGCCGGGATGTTTGATCCGATTATTAAAAGAATCGTTTCCGCAGTCGATGGCGATCCGGTGAAAATATTTGTCGGCACCGCACTGCTTGGCTTTATTGTTGCCCTGGATGGTGATGGCGCGACCGTATATATGATCGTACTTTCCGCGTTTATGCCGATATATGAACGCATTGGATTATCAAAGCTCAGCGTTGCCGCTCTGCTATTACAGTGCACCGGGCTGGGCAATATGTTTCCGTGGGGTGGACCCACGGCGCGTGCGGCCGCCGCCGTTCAGACTGACGTCTCTGCTCTGTTTGTCCCGCTGCTGATTCCGCTGCTGGCCTGCGTGGCATGGACTTTTATCCTGGCGGTGATGCTCGGCAGAAGTGAACGCAAACGTCTGGGTTTCCAGCCGCATGTCCCGGTGGAACCTGCCGTGCTGCAGTTTGAAGAGAAACTCTGCGTGGCCTGGCGTTTCTGGTTTAACTGGGCGCTGACCATTGCATTGATGACCTTCCTGGTGCTGGATGTCATGCCCATGGCGTATCTGTTTATGCTGGCCACCGCCATCATGTTCGTTGTCAATTATCCGCAACTGAGCCAACAGCAGGAGCAGATCGGCCGCCATGCGCCCGCCATCCTTGCCGTAGCTGGATTGATTTTCGCTGCGGCGGTGTTTACCGGCATTTTTGCTGAAACCGGTATGGCGAACGCCCTGGCACAGGCGATTGTGCAGACTATTCCCGCTGCACTCGGCCCTTATCTGGCGGTGATTACTGCCTTGATCAGTATTCCCGTGACCTGGATGGTATCGAACGACGTGTTCTATTTCGGCATGCTGCCCGTGCTGGTGCAGGCTGCCGGACATTACGGTATCGAACCGATTGAAATGGCTCGCGCCGCCCTGGTCGGTCAACCGGTTCATATTCTCAGCCCACTGGTTGCCTCGACCTATTTATTGGTCGGCATGCTGAAACTGGATTATGCACAGACACAACGGTTCACGCTGCGTTGGTCGTTTATCACCTCAATTGTATTATTAGTGGTCGCACTGATCACCGGTTGCTTCCCGTTTTATCGCAGTCTATAGAATATATTTATCCCCTTGTAGCCGCTATTTTCCGCGGCTACACCCTCGACTGGCTTGAGTGAAATATCTGCTTTATGTCTTATTGTTCGATATTGACACCACTCTGCTGAAAGCTTATTTTCCGGACAATTCTGCATTATGGGTAATATTTTCATTTGATTAAAATTAACGTAGAATGCCCCCTTTCATCTTCGTTATAAAAGTTATAAGGGTTTATTCATGAGCGATGCACTCAAAGCATTGAACAATCTTCGTACACTGCGCGCCCATGCGCGTGATGTTGAGATTGCGGTATTAGACGAAATGCTGGAAAAGTTCGCCGTGGTGGTTGCAGAACGCCGTGAAGAAGCGGAAGCGAATAATGCCGCTCAGCGCGAAAAAGAAGAAAAACTGGCGCTGTATAAAGAGATGCTGCTGAATGATGGCATCGATATTAGTGAATTAACGAAATTAAACCAGAGCGAAACCAAACCGAAAGCGAAACGCGCTCCACGTCCGGCGAAATATAAGTTCACCGACGAAAACGGTCAGGAAAAATTCTGGACTGGCCAGGGTCGTACGCCTTCACCGATCAAATCCGTATTAGATGCGGGCGGTTCGATGGATGAGTTTCTGATTTAAACGATCCGCATGGATATTGTAGGGTCGCCATTCCTGGCGACCGATTAAATCCCTATTTCAACACTGCACAGGCTGCCGCAATGCGTTTTCCGGCTTCGCGCACGCTTTCAATATCCGTGGCAATCGACAAACGGAAATACGGTGACAAGCCATAGGCACTGCCCGCTACGCCGGATACGCCGCTCTCCAGCAGATAATTCAGCACATCCTGTTCGCTTTCCAGCGTACGTCCATCAGCACGCGATTTGCCCAACAGGCCAGCACAGCGACAGAAGATAAAGAACGCCCCTTCGGGATTCAGCACCTCAATGCCTTCAACCGGGCTTAGCTGCGCCATAATCGCATCGCGACGCGCCTGATAGGCCGCACGTTGCGGTGGCAGGAAATCCAGGCCGCCGTTCAGCGCCGCTACCGCTGCCGCCTGACTGATGGCGCTGGCACCAGAACTGTTCTGCGACTGCACCACCACCATGGCATCAATCAGCGCTTGCGGACCGGCACCAAAGCCGATGCGCCAGCCGGTCATGGCATAGGTTTTCGACACGCCCCCCACCAGCAGAATGCGATCGGCTAAATCTGGCGCTACCTGCAACAGGCTAACGTGTTCACGTCCATCAAACAGAATGTGTTCATACAGTTCATCCAGCATGATCCATACGTTGGGATGGTCACGTAGCACCGCCGCCAGTGCAGTTAATTCTGCTGCGTTATACACCGCACCGGATGGATTGCCGGGATTATTCAGCACCAGCCAGCGGGTTTTGTCGGTGATCGCTTGCGCCAGCTGCTGCGGCTGCAGCTTGTACTCTTGCTCCAGCGGGCACTCCAGCAGCACCGCGTCGCCACCGTTAAAACGAACGCTATCGGGGAACGTCGGCCAGTACGGCACCGGCACAATCACCTCATCGCCGTCATTCAAGGTGGCGGCGAAGGCGTTGAAGATGATCTGCTTCGCCCCGTTGGCGATACAAATCTGCCCCAACGCATAATCCAGCTGATTTTCACGTGCCAGTTTGGCCTGCACCGCTTTACGCAGCGGCGTGGTGCCATTGGTCGGCGTATAGCGCGTCTCGCCATTATTCATGGCTTCAACGGCAGCATCGCGGATGTGCTGTGGCGTATCAAAATCCGGCTCACCGGTAGTGAGATCCAGAATATCCACGCCCTGCTCTTTCAGCTGGCGCGTCAACTGACGCGCCGCCGCATTGGCAGAGAGCGACACGGACTGCACACGCTTCGATAAGGTGACCATGTTCAGCTCCTGTAGGGTTACAGCGTTGGCAGACCGAGGTTCTCGCGCAGCGTGGCGAATTCGTAATCATCGCGGAACAAGCCACGGCGACGCAGTTCCGGGATCACCAGCTCAACGAACAGATCCAGCTGCTCTGACATGATGGCAGGCATGATGTTGAAGCCATCGGCTCCGCCCTCTTTCAGCCACAGCTCAAAGTCATCGGCGATATCTTCTGCAGTGCCGACAATCACGCGGTGACCACGCGATCCCGCAGCCACGGCGGCCAGTTCACGCAAGGTCAGGTTTTCACGCTTCGCCATATCCGTCATCAGCTTGACGCGGCTCTGGTTGCCTTCACCCAGTGGCACTTCTGGCACGGGGCCGTCGAGTGGATACTGGCTCAGATCCATGCTGAAACGCAGCGACAACTGACGCAGACCGTTTTCGATATCCACTAGCGTGTTCAGCTCTTTCCACAGCGCTTTGGCTTCTTCACGCGTGCGTCCAACAATCGGCATCACGCCCGGCATGATCACCACATGATCCGGATTACGCCCGGCGGCAATCACCTGATCTTTCTGCGAGCGGTAGAAGGTTTGCGCTTCTTCCAGGCTGGCGGCAGCGGTGAAGATCACTTCGGCGGTTTCGGCCGCCAGTTTTTGACCGTCTGCTGATGAACCCGCTTCGATGATCACCGGACGTCCCTGCGGAGAACGCGTGATGTTCAGCGGACCCTGCACCTGGAAGTGCTCGCCGTCATGATCAATCGACTTAATTTTGTCATTAACGAAGTATTCACCGGTCTCTTTGTTCGGTTGTACCGCCCCCGCTTCCCAACCTTCCCACAGCTTGTTGGTCACTTCGAGGAACTCACGTGCACGTGCATAGCGCTCGGCGTGGTTTGGCATATCGCTGCGGCTAAAGTTACGCGCCACGTCGGTGGAGAACGACGTCACCACGTTCCACGCTGCGCGACCACGGCTGATGTGATCCAGCGACGAGAAGCTGCGCGCCATGGTGAATGGATCGCTAAAGGTGGTGGACGCGGTGGCCGCCAGACCAATGCGTTTGGTGTTCACCGCCAGCGCCGACAGCATGGTCAGCGGCTCAAGGCGCGCCATGGTCGAAGGCAAACGGTACATGCTGGTGGCTAACGCATCACCGACGAAGAACAGATCGAATTTACCCGCTTCGGCTTTTTTCGCGATGGTGATCAACCAGTCAATGTCGGTAGGATCGCCGAGTTTCTCGGTCAGACGCCAGCCGCTGACGTGTTGTCCAACCGGTTGTACAAAGAGTCCTAAGCGGATGCGTTGAGTTTGTGCAGTAGCCATGAAGTTGTCCTGGTCTATAAAAGAGTAAAAGTTAGAAACGGTTTTCGGTTGCCAGCAGCGCCTGTTCTAACGCATCCGCATGAATGCGGAACGGCAGACGTTCAGCGCTGGCCGCCGGGAATTTAATTTGTTCCGCAATCGTGCGTATCGCCGCCGCGCGCTCGCCGGTCAACGGCGCCAGCGTCAGTGGCATCGCGTACTGACGCAGCAACGCCAGCAGTTCCGCATCCGGCACGCCATCGTGTTCAATCAGTGATTGCACCAACAAGCTGTAACCGATTTTTTCACCGTGCAGCCAATGATGCAGCTCAGGCTGGTGCGTCAGACGGTTATGAATGGCATGGGCAAAACCGGGGGTGGGCAGTTGATCGCGCACGCTGTTCGCCAGACCCGCCAGGACGATGTTGGCATCGATAACTTTCACCAGCTCCGGCGTGACCTGCTGTTTTTCATTGGCGCTGACGGCGGCTTCACCCAGTTGGCGATAAACATCCAGCGCTCGTTGCGCCGTCATCACTTTGAGATCGAGCGCCAGATCGTGCGGGTTACTGCGCAGGTAAGGGGCAAATTCGTAGTACTTCGCGAGCGCATCAACGATACCCGCTTTGAGATAGCGCACATCGCTGCGGGCGATCACTTCACTGTCCACCAGCACCAGCTCCGGCATTTTCCCCAGCGGCTGGCTGCGCACGTGGCCGCCCTGCTCGTTATAAATGATGGCAACCGGTGACCACGCAGCGCAGGTCGCCGCCAAAGTAGCGAAGTTAATCACCTTCAGATCCGGTAACTGGCTACCCACCGCTTTGGCAGCATCCAGCACGCGGCCACCGCCCACGGCAAACAGCAGCTCGGCTTGCTGTTGCTCAACATTGGTTTTCAGCGCTTCGATCACGGCATCGGTGCATTCACCGTGCAGATACTCCAACTCCCAGCGGATACCGTTGGCTTCTAAACTCTGGCTTAATTCCGGGTTAACCGCTTGCCAGGCATTGGGAGAAGTGAAAATGCGGATATGTGTGGCATAAGGTTTGATAAATTCACCAGCACGCTTACGCAGGCCAGCTTCATGTGCATAAGCACGCGGAGATTTGATCGCTAACACGTCGTCACCCTGATTAAGAATAAGGCTATAACGAGAAAAGTTATTTTATTTCATGGGGTTAATGCGAAATAGTTATAGCGCTATGTAATTTATGCATACTACGGTAAATCGCGATATAAGCAATGGAAAAGCCGCCATTTCATTTTCACAAATTCGCATTAGCTTAGTCATTTTTCACATATAGAAGCACAAGGCATTACTGATATTCTGAGTTGCTTAGCACGCTGGGTATTTTGAATTAGCGCTTTAAATTGCGCTGTTTCAACCGCTATGCGCTGCTCAATCTGCATTCAATTTACCGCTTCCAGGCGGTTTTTCCGGGGATAGTTATGTCACTTGAATTTCGTCAGGTCAGAGAAGATGAGGTTGAAACCTATCAGGCGCTGATGCACGCCGCCTATGCGCCAACGCTGGCACTGGGCATCAAATTTGATGCCGCCACCGCAGACCGTGAAAAGACGCTGCGCCACCTGCAAAATCACGGCGTTTATGCACTTTACGCACAAGGCGTGATGGTTTCCTCGGTCACCGTGCGCTATCCATGGGGACCGCTGCCTGGGCCGTTTGGCCTGCCGCATATTGGCTGGTTCGGTGCCCATCCCGACTATCCCGGTAAACAGTATGGCCGTCAGGTACAGGATCGGCTGGAACAAGAGATCCTGCTGGGTAAACTGCGGGCGCCAGCGGTATCACTGGGTACCGCCACCAGCCATCCGTGGCTGATCGAGATGTATAAAAAGCGCGGCTTCCAGCTGATGCACACCACCGATCTCGGCAAAGGCCACATCACCCAATATATGAAGAAAGTGCTGGATGACAGCGCGCATGATGCGTGGATGACACGTCAGGCCACACAACAAGGAAGCAAAGCATGAGTTTTGATGAGAGCGCACTGGGCCAGCATTTGATTGCCTTCCGCCATGAGTTACACCGTTTTCCTGAACTCTCTAATGAAGAGTTTGAAACCACCGCGCGTATTCGCCAGCAACTTGAAAAGCACCAAATCCGTGTGTTGGATCTGCCGCTGAAAACCGGATTAGTGGCGGAAGTTGGCCCCGAAAATGGGCCACTGATCGTGCTGCGTTCCGATATTGATGCACTGCCGATTGAAGAGCAGTCTGATGTGACCTTCCGTTCAGAGCGTCCGGGCGTGATGCACGCGTGCGGCCACGACTTCCACAGTTCCGCAGCCTTAGGTGCGGCGATATTGCTGAAACAGCAGGAAGCGAGCTTAGCGGGCCGCGTGCGTATTCTGTTCCAGGCCGCCGAAGAGACCGGCCAGGGAGCGCCGGATGTGATTGCTACCGGCGCACTGCAGGATGCGATAACTATTTTCGGCATTCATAACGATCCTTCATTACCACCGGGCGTGATTGGCAGCAAAGCCGGCCCACTGACCGCCGCCGTCGACCGCTTTGATATCAAAATTATCGGCACCGGTAGCCACGCTGCGAAGCCGCATCAGGGCAACGATCCGATTGTGATCGCCGCGCAAATCGTTTCTGCCGCGCAAACGCTGATCAGCCGTAATGCACCTTCCGGCGACAATGCGGTGGTCTCAATTACCCAGATTCACAGTGGCAGCACCTGGAACGTCATTCCGGATAGCGCCTGGCTGGAAGGCACGGTGCGTTCGTTCTCGCAGGAGACGCGAGAGCGACTGGAGCAGCGTTTCCGCGAGATCGTGCAAGGCATTGGCGCGGCCTTTGCTGCCAGCGTTGAGTTCAACTGGCACGCAGGTCCACCGTCGGTGGTGAATGATGCACACTGGGCTGATTTCGCCCTGCAGCAGGCAACCGCCAGCGGCTTTGAAGCGCGCGTGGTCGAAGCCAGCCCGATTGGTGAAGATTTTGCCTTTTATCAACAGCAGTTGCCGGGGGCCTTTATGATGATTGGCACCGGTGAACCTTATGCGCTGCATCATCCGGCATTTCGTATTAACGATGACGTGCTGCTGCCGACCTCACGTTACCTGGCCAATCTCGCCGTCGCGGCACTGAACAGTGTGGCGCCGCAATGAGTATCACTGCCGCCCTCGCTGAGCTTATCGTCCATAGCCAACCCGATGCCGCTGCACGTGAAGCGGCGCGTGAAGGAGTAAAAGATTTTCTCGCCGTCAGCTGGCCGGTGCTGCAAGGTCAGGTGCCGGATAGCGGCTTGCCGGCACTACGAACCGTTTATGGCGATGGTAGTCCGCGATCGCAGGCGCTGCTGCTCGGTTACGCCGCTCACGCGCTGGATTACGATGATTTCCACGCTGATTTTCGCGGTCATCCCAGCGTGGTGATTTTGCCCGCGCTGTTTGCCTGGCAACAGCAACAGTCTGCGGAAATCGATGATTTCCTTGATGCTTACGCCATCGGTGTGGAAGTGGCCGGACGACTAGGGTTGGCCGCCAGCCAGCAGCATTATGCGTTAGGTCATCACAATACCGCGACGCTGGGCACCCTGGCCGCCGCCGCCGCGCTGGCTCGTCTATTAAAACTGGATGTCGGCGCAACGGCCAACATGCTCGGCATCGCCACCACCCAGGCCAGCGGGCTGCGTGCGCAGTTCGGTTCCGCTGTCAAACCGCTCCACGCGGGTTTAGCGGCGGAACGTGCGGTTACTGCAGCCCAGCTGACGCTGGCCGGTTTCGATGGCAAACAGGATGGTGTGGTTGAGGCTTTCCTTGCGGCCAGCAGCAACGGCGCAGCTCAACCTGAAAAATTGGTCGAGCATTGGGGTGAGCCGTGGCGCATCGTGATGCCGGGTCTGGAGTACAAACCCTTCCCGACCTGCGCCGGAACGCATAGCGCAGCGGAAGCCGCGCGCATTCTGCGTGATGGCTGGTTAGCCAGCGGCAATTCGCTGGAAGCGCTGCTGGATAACATCACCGATATCAGCGTAGCTTTCCCGCCTGGGGGCGATATTGCCGCTTCCGTCACATCGCCCACCAATGGGATTGAAGCGCGTTTCAGTCTGGAATACGTGATTGCCGCAATGCTGATCTATAACGATCTGCGGCTGGAAGATTTTGCGGAAGGCGATCTTAACCGTGCTGTGATGCCACTGGCAGCCAAAGTAAGACGAGTACCTGACGACACCGCACCGCCAGATGCCATTAATCCCGCATTACGTTTTCATCTGGTCACTCTTACCTTGCGCGATGGCACTCGGCTGCAACAGCGACGCACCCGTCAGCAATCGCTAGCCGATAGCGTGGACGTTGAAGGTAAATTGCGTCTGGCACTGCGTCAGGAATCAGGCGAGCGATGGCAACAGGTGCAGCAAAGCAGCGCATTGCAGACAACCGCTGATCTGGCGGTGCTGCAGCAGTTATTACGCGTTTAATATCACGTCAGTTGCAGCGCTTTTAGTTCACCACATTACAGACGAAGTTGCGTCTATCGGGATGACGAGTGCCGTATTAAACTACAGGTCGCCGCACTTGCGCTGGAGTCAACTCTGGTGCGTGCGGCTGGACCGCTCCTGACTGCCAGACTCTTAGCTTAGGCACACACCATGACCAAAACCCAGCGACTGATGGAGCTTGTGCAATTGTTACGTTGTCACCGCTATCCGGTGACTGCGCAGCATCTTGCGGAGCAACTCAGCATAAGCGTGCGTACCGTCTATCGCGACATCATCTGCCTGCAGCAGCAAGGCGTGGAAATCGAGGGCAGCGCCGGACTGGGGTATTTGCTGAAATCTGACGGTCACTTACCGCCCTTGATGTTTTCCCGTCATGAGATTGATGCGCTGGCGTTGGGCCTTGACTGGGTCAGCCGCCACACTGATGCTGAATTGAAATCCGCCGCACAACACGCGCTGGCAAAAATCCACGCCGTGTTGCCGGAACATTTATCCCACGCGCTCGATCATCAATCGCTGCTGGTTGCCACGCGCGGTGAAGTGCTGTTTGAGACCCATCTGCCTGAAATTCGTAAGGCAATCCATACGCGCAACAAGATCATCTTACGATACAAAGATCTCAAAGAGGCCACTTCAACCCGGGTAATTTGGCCGGTGGTGCTGGGCTATTTCGATCGCGTACGCTTACTGTGCGGCTGGTGTGAGTTGCGCCAGGATTTTCGCAACTTCCGGGTTGACCGTATTGAAGAAATTCAGGCAAGTGACGAGGTTTATCCCGGGACGCGTTTTCAATTACTTAAGCGCTGGAAGGATTACCACCAGTTACGGGAACAGAATGGCTATCGTGAGGCATGATGTTTGAACCCCACAACGAGCAGTATTTCATTTTGTTTTGCGCGATCTCTGATAACCATGAAAAAAACTTTCGAAACCACTGATCATCGACCACGCTTCAATACATAGCATCGCCGCAGCTTTAGCACACTGCTAAAGCCTCAGCACCCTCAACGGAGGCACTATGTTCTGGAAAATTGGCTCTTGCTCATTGCTGGTCATGGTTTCATTTATTGCAGTGGCGAAATCCCCCTACAGCAACCTGTCTTACGCGTTACGAGAACAGCAGATCATCACCGATCTGCGCGACCACTGCCATCTGGCGCAAGAGATACCGAATGAACGCATTAAGCAGGTGTTTCTGAATAGCTCAGAGAATCACGATGCGATTGTGAACGCCGCTGATGCCCTAAAGAAGAAGGATCACTCTGGCTACCACCAGCATATTGAACAGGTGAGCTGCCCAAAACTGGCGATGTTCTCGCCAGCAAAAAAGTAGAGGCCGCGCTAGAGTAAGCCACTGTACAAAACCGGCCCCGTTGGCAACCCCGTTGGCGAACCGCCTTGAGGTTCAAGACTGATCGCAATCGTTGTCCCTGCTGCCAGCGTTTTTTGATCCATCTCGATCCGAGTGGCTGAATTGTTTGCCAGCAGCCCTAATGAAACCGGCTGTTTGCCGGCAGGGATCAGCCATAGCTGCAGACTGTTAGCTGTCGCAATGGCAACGGGTTTCAGCGGCGCGAGTTGCAGATAGCGGCTATCGCTACTGCGGCTCACCACCCACTGCCCCTGCTGCTGCGCATCACCGAGAATAATCAGCGGTGCGAATTCTTCCGGGCGATAGTTGTAATAAGAGACCAGCGTAATGGCCGCCAGACCCGCAGCAACCAGCCAACCCAGGTAAGGATTGGCGCGTTTAACCGGAGTTTTAGCCGGCAGGCTTAACGTGATCTTTTTCCAGACGCGTTCAGGCGGTGTTTGAGGCCGCAAGTGCGTATCTAACCCGGTTAACATCGTCTGCCAATTGGCGACTTTCGCGGCGAGTTCAGGCTCCTGCTGTAGCCGCCTTTCAAAACGCAAGCGCGCATTGCCGCGCAGTGTTCCCAATGCATATTCGGCTGCGAGCGCGTCATCATGTTGATTATTCTGTTTCATAAGCCCACGCACTCCCGAAGATGCTCCATCGCACGACGGATCCAACTTTTCACTGACCCTACCGGTTGCTGCATCCAGGCCGCAATATCGTTGTGTGACATCCCCTGATAATAAGCCAGCGTGACGCTTTGGCGCTGCTCACTGCTAAGATGCTGCAAGCAATGTTGTAAACGGGCCGCCTGCGAATCATCGAAAGGCTGTTCTGCATTAGCGCTATCCATTTCCTGAGTACTGTCACTGTATTCCTCTGACGCCAGCGCTTCTCGCGCCTGCCCACTGCGCAACCAGTCGATGCAGCGGTTACGCACAATATGTGTCATCCATGTCATGGGCGCGCTGAGTGCGGCATCATAGCTGTCGGCTCGATTCCAGATGGTGAGGAAGCAATCATGCAGCACTTCTTCCGCCCAGGCTGGCTGCCTTAAGGTGCGCAATGCAAGTGCAAATAAATGCGGAGAAGTGAGCCGATACAGTTGTTCAAATGCAGGGCGATCGCCTTGCGCAATCGCCCGCAATAATTTCACCTGCTGTTGAGCCAAAACGTTATCCATGTTTTTTCCGGAAGCATTGAAATACCTTCCGAGTATAGACAATTACTTAGGCATCAGGACGGTGTCGATGACGTCGATCACACCGTTTTTCTGATTCACATCATAAGTACTGATATTGGCCACATTGCCCATGCCATCCTTCAACTGAATATTGTGAGGACCGTTGTTCATAATCCATAAAGGCTGACCGTTAACGGTTTTCAGTTCCGCATGACCGCCGCCTTGTTTAATTTTCATTTCCAGCGCTTTCATATCGTATTTGCCGGCCACAACATGGTAAGTCAGGATGCTGGTCAATTTGGCTTTGTTTTCCGGTTTCACCAGATTATCCACGGTGCCAGCAGGCAATTTCGCAAATGCGGCATTAGTTGGCGCGAACACGGTAAAGGGACCTTTGCCTTGCAGTGTATCGACTAATCCCGCCGCTTTGACTGCGGCCACTAAGGTGGTGTGATCTTTAGAGTTGAGGGCATTTTCAATGATGTTTTTCTGCGGGTACATGGCGGCACCGCCGACCATGACTGAATCAGAATTCATGGCTGCGAAGGTGGTGGCAGTGAACATTAACGCGCCTGAGATGACTGCAGTGGTGATTAACTTTTTCATCATAAATCCTCGTTGTAGGGGAGCGAAGAATTTGCTCACAACGGGATATACGTAAGGAGGGGCGTAACTAGATGCAGGCTGGAGAAAATATTTTAAAAAAAAATCACAAGACGGCCAAAACAGCCGTCATGTGTGCAGTCACCTGCGGTTAAATCTGGTCTTCTGGCTCGAGCGCGTCCTGAATCGCATCCGCCAGGTTGGAGATCTCATTGGCCACCGCCTGAAGATCCCATGACGCTTTTGAACCGCTGGCGGAGGTAGAGGCACTGACGGATTCCTTCGCCACAGCTAAAGCAGCCGCCACAGCGATGGTCCGCTTGTGTTGTTCCGGCGTCATGCCCATTGGGGGTGGTGCAAAGTAGTCATTGACCATTTCATCTCTCCGTTTACCGCGTTCAAATAATTAATCCTGCGTGCATTATCAGGATATTGAGCGCGAGCGCGACTAAAAGTTCACGTAATGCTCCTGACAGATGCTGTTAAAGCGAGCACGTCCTACAGCGGTAATTTTGGCAAAGAGATATTCGCTGGTAACTCACCCAGAAAAAAACCTGCCAAAACTGAGTCGATAATCCAGCATGCCTAAACGATTTTTCGGGTGAACTGTTGCTCAGTAAGGGGGCTTCCCCACTGATCGCCCTCCCATTCTTTTGACAATTCAAATCCGAATGATTCGTACAATCGTCTGGCCGCGGTAAGTTGATTAAACGTCCATAACTGTACTGAAGCGAATTTCTGTTCATCACAAAATCTCGTCGCTTCTGAAATCAGTTTTCTGCCCAATCCGCTACCACGACACCCGTCGTCAAGGATGAACCAGCGCAGATGCGCCTCATTATTTCCCAGATCTTCACCGTCAATGGCAACTGACCCGACAATGCGTTCATTCAACATTGCCAGCCAAATCTGATTACAGGGTTTTTCCAGTCGCAACGCAAAATCAGCCAGACCGGCAGCCACCTTCGCTTCAAAGAAATGGCCGAAGTGATGCTCTCTGGCGTAAAAGCTGCCATGCATTTCTGTAATACGACCAATCATACCTGCATGATAACCCGAGACTATCTTGACGTTACTTTGCACTTGCCCTGCGGTGTTTTCCCGACAGGCTTTCAACGCGCTGGCGTATGACGATAGGCCCTGTGATACAGCGTCCTGAGTCAAGGGATCGAGTTTTCTGAGCGCTGCTGCTACTCGTTGGTCAGCGTAAGCATTGATGCTCTGCACGGTATCTTTACCCTTCCCGGTGAGGCTCAGTCGCTTGGTCCTCGCGTCTTCTGAACATGGACTTTCTTCAAGTTCTCCGGCTTCAACGAGTTTAGCGAGCATGCGGCTGACGCTGGACTTCTCCAGCCCTAAAATCTGCACCAGTTGAGCCGCTGTCATTGAGCCATGAAGTTCAACTTCAAGCATGGCGTGAACGGCTGAGGGAGGATAATCCGTTGCAGCCAGATTTTGGTTCATAAAACCCAGTTCTCGCACCATTAAACGAGATGACACACGGATGTTTTTTATGTTTTGAAGTTCGGTAGTCATTTACGGTACCTTGCCAAATTGGTTGTATAATACAACCATTAGCGTACAGGGTTTGTCAATGATTGACTCCCGGCGACGCCAGGTTCAGAGATTGAATTAGCGACTGCCGTGTAAACCCTCGCCCACTCTTAACTGACCCACTTTCAAGCGTGGCTGGCGCTACTGACAGAATCTGTCACAGCCGCCCCGTACTATGCAGCCGTAAACCCACAAGGAGAAAAAACCATGTTTACTGCTGATATGACCATCCTTTATGTACCGAACGTCGTCAAAAGCGCTGACTTTTATGCATCGCTGTTTGATATCAAGCCGATTAATGTCACGCCCACTTTTGCGATGTTTGTTTTTGAGAACGGATTCAAACTGGGTTTGTGGTCGAAATACACCGTTCAACCGCCAGTGGAGACGCAACATTTTACGGCCAACGGTGAAATCACTTTTAAAGTGCAGCACAAAGCCGACGTCGATTTCCTCTACAACGAATGGGGCGCGTTCCGTGAGATCACCATTGTACAGTCACCGACCGAGATGGATTTTGGCTACACCTTCACGGCTATCGATCCTGATGGGCATCGTCTGCGCGTAATGTGGCTGCAGTTAGAAGATTAATGTTCTGGGGCGGCCATGCGGCCGCCCATAGGTAATGCTAACTTTGCGGCGGGATGAATGCCTGCACCGGCGTCAGTTCCCCGGTGTATTTACGCACCTGCACTACGGTGATTTGGCCACTACAGCCTTGAGTCAACGACGAGGTGCCAATATCCAGCGTCAATACATTGGGATTACCATGGCGACATAACGGCCGCAGCGCGGTGGGATCGACGGGATCGTACCAGGCCCCCGTTGGCAACTGCACCACGCCCGGCATCACCGTGTCGGTTACACGCGCGCTGGCGAGTACGTGACCTCGCTGGTTGTAAAGCTCAATAATCTCGCCGTCTTGAATGCCCAGCGATGCCGCATCATCCAGATTCAGGCTGCATACCTCACGTCCATCACGTTTGCCACTCAGGCTGTAATCACCGAAATCCAGCTGACTGTGCAAACGCGTCGCGGGCTGATTAGCGATAAGCCAGAACGGATGGTCGGCATCGGGCTTTTGCTGCGGCTCTCGCCACACCGGATGTCCGGGGCAGTTTTCATAATCGAAACTGGCGATAGTCGCCGAGTAGATTTCGATTTTCCCGCTCGGTGTTGGCAGTGGTGCAGCATCCGGATCGGCACGGAAGGCGTTCATCATCCGTCCACCGTCTTTGAGCTGCGGCAATTCCAGCACGCCCTGCTGCCAGAATTGTTCAAAATCGGGGATCTCGACCTGATGCGTTGCCAGCTTTTGCTGCAATTGCGCGTAATGGTGTTTCAGCCAGCCACGCGTATCGCGACCTTCGGTAAACGCCTCTTCACGTCCCAGCCTGCGCGCCAGCTCAGCAAAAATGGCGTAATCGTCTTTGGCTTCGCCGTGCGGTTGCGCGACCGGCTGCATAGCAAACAGATGGCGATCGGTTGGCGCACCGCCGATATCTTCTCGCTCCAGCGTCATGGTCGCGGGCAATACGATATCGGCATGCCGTGCACTGGCCGTCCACGCAATCTCATGCACAATCAGCGTATCCAGCTGGCAAAATGCCTGACGGAGTCGCGCTAAATCCTGATGGTGGTGGAACGGATTACCGCCCGCCCAGTAAGCCAGACGAATATGCGGATAGGTCAGGCGGCGACCATTGTAGTCGAACGGTTTGCCGGGATTGAGCAACATGTCTGAGATGCGCGCCACCGGGATCAGACGATCGATGCCATTTTTGCCCTGCGGTAACGCCGGGAAACTCACCAGGTTGTGATGCTTACCGTAGTGACCCAACGCGCCCAGCGCATAGGTGTAACCGCCGCCCGGTAAACCCGGTTGGCCCAGCGCCGCGGCCAGTACCAGCCCAAGCCACACCGGTTGTTCGCCGTGCTCCGAACGTTGCAGCGCATGCGCAACGGTGACCAGCACACGCTTACCGGGTAAGTGACGGGCAAAATCAGCGATAAAGGCCGCGCTGACGCCGCAGATCTCTGCCGCCCAGGCGGCATCGCGTCGCGTGCCATCTTCTTCACCACGGATATAAGCGACCATTTCCGGCCAACCCACGGTATAGCGACTCAGGAAGGCTTCATCCGTTAGCTGTTCTTCAATCAATACGGACAGAACACCGAGAATAAAGGCGGCATCGGTGCCTGGACGCAAGGCCAGCCACTCCCCTTTAGCTTCGTCGGGTAGATCGCTTTTCAATGGGCTTACTGAGATAAAACGTGTGCCGCGTTGTGCAGCCTGCTGCATAAAACCGCGCTCGGTGTGTTCACTTAATCCACCGCTCGCCACCTGCGAGTTTTTCAGCGCCAGACCACCAAAGGCGATGACGATTTCACTGTGCTGAGCAATCTCTTCCCAGCTCACGCCGCGCCGCGCAATTTCGTTCATGTCGCCGACGATATGTGGCAGCAGCACCGAAGCAGAGCCGGAACTGTAGCTGTTTACCGAACGCACATAGCCGCCCAGCGTGGTGTTCAGGAATCGGTGTACCTGGCTTTGCGCATGGTGAAAACGTCCGGCGCTGGACCAGCCATAAGAACCGCCAAAAATGCCCTCTGGGCCATAAGTGTCGCCCACGCGCTTCAATTCACGCGCCACTAATTCGTAAGCCTGCTCCCAGCTAACCGCAACGTATTCGTCATTGCCCCGGCGCTGATCGGGACCGGGGCCCTCTTCCAGCCAGCCACGACGCACCATCGGACGCGAGACGCGAGCCGGATGATTCAAAGCGGTGCGGAAATTTTGCAGCAGCGGGCTGGGATCGGGATCGCCATTAAAGGGTTCGATAGTGAGCTGGTCGCCCGATTGCAGGGCATGAAAAGCGCCCCAGTGGGCGCTGTGCATTACCGGTTTTTGCGTCATCACTGTTCCTGGCTATCAAAAATGAAAAACGGTGCTTAAAGCACCGTTGCAATAAAGTTTCTTACGCGCCCGTTTTCCGGGTCGTCGAGGACTTGCTGAGTCGGTCCGGCCGCCACGATTTTGCCGTCTTCCATAAAGACAATGTTGTCGGCAACCTCGCGCGCAAAACCAATCTCGTGCGTCACAATTACCATGGTGATGCCGGAGTGCGCCAGTTGCTTAATCACTTGCAACACTTCGCCCACCAGTTCCGGGTCAAGCGCCGATGTCGGCTCATCGAACAGCATCACACCCGGGTCCATCGCCAGCGCGCGCGCAATGGCCACACGCTGTTGCTGTCCGCCGGAAAGATTCTGCGGCCACTCCTCTTCGCGCCCTGCCAGCCCCACCTGCTTAAGCAGTGACAGCGCTTTGCTGGTCGCCTGTTGGCGGTTCTGCTTTTTCACGCGCATCGGCGCATCCACGATGTTCTGCAAAACAGTGCGGTGCGGGAACAGGTTGAACTGCTGGAACACCATGCCAATTTGCGCACGCTGACGCGCAATCTCACTGCTGCTTAACTCATGCAGCGCCTGGCCTTTCTGCTTGTAACCAATGATTTCGCCACCAATCCGAATGGTGCCGCCATCCAGTTTTTCCAGGTGGTTGATGCAGCGCAGCAAGGTGGATTTCCCCGAACCAGAAGGCCCAAGAATGACCGTGACAGAACCGGCAGGAATATCCAGATTCACTTCGTCCAGAATCGTGACGCCAGAGAAGCGTTTAGTGACTTTACGTAAGGCGATCGCTTCAGCCATTGCTTACGCTCCTTTCAGGTTTTTGCGCGCTAAAGCCCGGCAAGGATTTAAACAGGCTGTGTTTTTCACGACGCGTAACGCCACGACCAAAATAGCGTTCAACGTAGAACTGACCAATCGACAGTACCGAGGTCATCAGCAGATACCACAGCGTCGCCACCAGCAGCAGCGGGATCACTTCATAGGTACGCTGATAAATGATCTGCGCGGAAAACAGCACATCCTGCAGCGAAATGACTGAGACGACGGCAGTGGTTTTCAACTGACCGATAATTTCATTTCCGGCAGGTGGCATGATGGCGCGCATCGCCTGTGGCAACACCGTGTGTCGGAAAATCTGCGCGGGGCGGTAACCCAGCGCACGTGCGGCTTCCAGTTGTCCGTTTCCTACGCTTTGGATACCGGCACGCACAATTTCTGCGGCATAGGCAGATTGATGCATCACCAGCGCGATCACTGCCGCACTGAATGGACTTACCAACGCATTAGACTGGGTACTCCACAGCTCCCCCAATCCGGGAATAGAGAGTGAAATCGTTGGATAGAGCGCGGCAATGTTGTACCACAGGAACAGCTGCACCAGCATCGGCACACCCCGGAAGAACCAGGTATAGAACCAACTCACGCCCACCAGCACGGGGTTGGATGAGAGGCGCATCAGCGCCAGCACCGTACCAAACGCAAAGCCCAGCACCACCGAAATCGCCGTCAGTTGCAGCGTCATTAATACGCCCTGCAAGATCGATTCGCCGGTGAAATTTTCCGCAATCACGCTCCATTCGAAGCGTGGATTGTTAATCATCGAGTGCGCCATTGCCACGACGCACAACAGCACCACCAGCGCACTCAGCCAGCGTCCGTAGTAACGTTTGCCGACAATTTTCAAATCATCGGTGTGGTCACGTACCTCACTCATTGAAAGATTTCCTGGTTACGTTTGGATTCTTTAACCGCGCCAAAACCGATGCCCCAGTTGTCGAGGATCTTCTGGTAGCTACCATCTTTAATCAGCGAGTTAAGTGCCGCTTGCACCGCAGGCTCCAGCGCAGAATCTTTCGGGAAAGCCACAGAAACAGGCGCGTCATGCACGGTGATTTCGCCGCTCAGGGTGATAGGTTTAATCACCTTCGCCTGCCACAGCAGACCTTCGTACGGGCCGAGGAACATCGGTACGCGACCGCTGACGACAGCCTGAACACCGGCTGGACGATCCGGGAATACGGATACTTTGATCGGTTTTTTACCCGCTGCTTCACAGGCTTTGCTAGCTTCTTCCAGACGCGTCACCTGCGTGGTGCCTGAACCTGCGCCAACTTCCAGGCCGCACACGGCGTCCAGGGTTTTGAACGGTACCACATTGGCATCTTTGCGCGAAATAATGCCCAACAGGCTGGCATCGTAATAGCTCACGAAATCGATAATTTTGGCGCGGGTCGCGGTGGCATTAATGTTCGAGAGCGCAACATCGTAACGGCCGGTTTTCAGGCCGGGAATGATATTGTCGAAACCGCCGGTGTCACGCCACTGGACCTGGATCCCTAAGCGTTCGCCCACGGCGTTCATCACGTCAATTTCACGTCCGGCCAGGGTTTTGTTGTCTTCTTTATAGAAAGTGGTCGGCGGCGTGTTGGGGTTGGTTCCTGCCACGATATAGCCGCGCTTAACCACATCCGCCGGCAGCAGGCTTTTCAGTGCCGGGTCGGCCTTAACATGGAGTGAACTGTCAGTCGGGACGGATTGATCGGCGGCAAACGCGGTGTGTGCACTCAATGCAAGTGCAAGCAAGGTGATACCTTTGGCGAGTTTCACTGGAACCTTCTCCTGATATATATAAATGTTTCCCTGTCGGGAAAAGGCGTTGAGGTAGCGATGTATTTTTCTTCTTTCTCACCTCACAGCGGAAAGAAATTGTCATCCTCTGAACGTCCCGCAGCCATTCTCAGTAAGATGTGCAGCGATCACAAATGCGAAAAACGGATATCTATTGCCAGATTTCGGGAATAGAACTCGGCGCCCGTGGTGACGGGGATGACCGCGCCAGCGATGGCGCGGTATCAGGTAAGGTATTCAGATTTTGTCAGGTATTCGGCAGCCTGCTTTAACCATGGCTTATGATCGTTTTCTTCTTAGCAAGACACTATCGTTCTAAGCGTTTGCGTATAGGCTCAAACTCTTTCGTCGCATGGCGTGGAACGGTATCGGGTAAATTTTGCTCCGCAGCCTGCCAGTATTGCCACGGTACTTTCTTGTCGCCCAATTCGTAATCCATCCCATCCCAGCTGTCTTCCCGGAAGCTGTAAAACGCCCAGTGCGACTGCTGCTGATCCAGCACCTTTAACACATCCTCCAGATATTGCGTGCACCCTGGTAAGGTGCGGACACAACCGAACTCACCGACCACCATTTGATGGCGGGCCACACCGTGCGATTTCGCCCACTCAAACGGTAGCGCTAAATATTCTGCTACGCGTTGTGCATCCCACTGTTGCTGCAATCCCGCAAACGGGACTTTACCCGGGTAAGGCCAGGGCGCTTTGCGTTTGGCATTCGGTGCACTGGTGGCGGAATAAGGCTCATACATGTGCACGCTATATAACACCCGTTTATCTTCGAGCGGCTGTGGCCAATACGTGAAGGCATCGGCGGCAGCGTACCAGCCACTGTCGACCATCACCGGCGTCTGCTGATCGACTTCGCGAATCGCCGCAATCACGGTGCGGTAAAACCCTGGTAAATCGCGCGCGGTACCCTTTTGCTGCAGATACCAACTTTTCATGGTTGCGGCAGACGCATGTTCGTCCAGACCGCCCATTTTCTCCGGCGCGGGTTCATTAATGATGTTGTATGCCGCTACTGCAGGGTGGTCTTGCAATGCGGCCGCAAGGTCGCGCCAATAACGGGCACTTTGCTGCCAGAAAGCGTTGTCTTGCCACAGCCGGTCGTCGAACTGTCCCCCGTTATTTTGTGACCAGCGCATGCCGGGTAAGGAAAGCGGCGTAATCACCACTTTCAACCCTGCTGCCTCAGCGTTATCCAGCACATTTCTCAAAGTGGCGACATCTTCCGCCACTAATCCCTGGTAGCGATCCGCACTGCCCAGCAGAAAATCACGCTGTTGGGTGGGCCATTTATCCCAGGAGAGCCGCACCCAAGAGGCACCGTAAGTGTGGAGAGCATTGAAATAAGCAGTATTGGGTGGAATGCGATTAAAACTGTTGCCGCCATGTTGAGGTTGCAGCCAGAAATCCATCTTATCGGCGGCTCTGACGACAGGAATAGTGAACGAAATCAGCAGCAGTAATGTAAAGGTTTGTATGATCTGGCGCACACTTTCTCCTTGATTTATGAAAGTCCCAGGCACCCTTTTTTGGTGCAGGCTCGAAGCTAAACGGATCCCCATGTAGTTACTGTGCGTTATCACTGATTTTAGTCTACTGATTTGCAAGGAATTGATGACAGTTTGATGAACGCTTTTCCTCCGCAACGTTTTTTAAGCACAAACGTCACTCTGGCTTTACGTTTCTTCACGTTTCCCCCGCATTTAGCACCAATCATGGAGAAAAAAAGGAGACGCCGGTTCGCCGCATATACAATGAGAAACATTCTCATTATCATGCGCATTTGCTTACATATGTTAATACTTCAGGGAGAAGATTTAAGTGAATGTAACTTTGTATGTCAGGAAGCGCCCTCTTGCACTGATTGTGGCAGCCTTGCTCACCTCACCTGCTTATGCCGCAGAACCCACGGAAAAACTGGCTGACGATGAATCAATGATCGTCACTGCAGAACAGGGTCTGAAACAACAGCCTGGCGTTTCCACTATTACCGCTGAGGACATTAAGAAAAGCCCACCGGTTAACGACCTCTCCGATATCATCCGCAAAATGCCGGGCGTCAACCTGACCGGTAACGGGGCCAGCGGTAGTCGTGGCAACAACCGCCAGATTGATATTCGCGGCATGGGCCCGGAAAACACCTTAATCCTGATAGATGGCGTGCCGGTCAGTTCGCGTAACTCCGTGCGTTACAGCTGGCGCGGCGAACGTGACTCGCGTGGTGATACCAACTGGGTGCCCGCGGAGATGGTAGAACGTATTGAAGTGATTCGCGGCCCAGCTGCCGCGCGTTACGGTTCCGGTGCGGCTGGCGGCGTGGTGAACATCATCACTAAGCGCCCGACCAATGACTGGCATGGATCGCTGTCACTGTTCACCAATCAGCCCGAAAACAGTAAAGAGGGTGACACGCGTCGCGCCAACTTCAATTTGAGTGGCCCGCTGGCTGGCGATGCGTTAACCATGCGTCTGTATGGCAATATCAACCGCACCGATGCGGATGCTTATGATATCAATACCGCTCAAAACGGCTCTTATGCTGCGGGACGGGAAGGGGTACGTAATAAAGATATTAACGGTGTACTGTCATGGAAAATCACCCCTACTCAGATCGTTGATTTCTCCTACGGCTATAGCCGTCAGGGCAATATCTATGCGGGCGACACGCAGAACAGCAATGGAAATAGCAGTGCAGGTGGTTTAGTTGAATCTCTGTACGGCAGTGAAACAAACCGCTTATATCGTCAGAGCTATGGCGTCACTCATAACGGTATCTGGGATTGGGGCACATCCAAACTTAATTTCAACTACGAGAAGACCAATAACACTCGCTTGAAAGAAGGCACGGCCGGAAGCGTTGAAGGGATGATCAACAGTGATGTTTATTCGACCAGTCGTCTGGAAAGTTATCGTGCTGGCGGAGAAATAAACTTCCCACTGGAATTATTGGTGGACCAAACCGTGACGTTGGGAGCGGAATGGAACCGCGATGAGCTTAATGACCCTGCGTCAATGCAATCTGCAAGTACAAACCTTTACTTGCCTGGTAGTTCAGGCGATCCGTCTCAGCGCAGCAGTACTAACTCCGCCACGATAAGTTCTCTTTATTTTGAAGATAATATTGCCGCCACTGACAGCACTGAAATTATTCCGGGTTTACGCTTTGATTATCATGACGCTTTTGGCGCTAACTGGAGTCCAAGCCTGAATATTTCGCAAGGATTGGGCGACTATTTTACGCTCAAAGCGGGTATTGCGAGGGCATTCAAGGCGCCTAACTTATATCAATCAACTCCCGGCTACCTACTATCAACACGTGGCAATGGCTGCCCAATTGGCCTATCCCAATGTTATTTATTAGGGAATGACAATCTCGATCCTGAAGTGAGCGTCAATAAAGAAGTGGGACTAGAGTTTAACCACGCGGGTTATGTCGCGGGTATCACCTACTTCCGTAACGATTACAAAAACAAAATTGTATCCGGTACTGATGTTGTCTACACCAATGGTACTTACAACGTGCTTCAGTGGGAGAATGGAGGCAAAGCCATTGTAGAGGGGCTGGAAGGGAACCTGACTATTCCATTGATTGCGGACACACTTGAGTGGCGGTCTAATGCGACTTACATGTTCCGTTCAGAAAGTAAGAAGACCGGAAATCCTCTATCGGTCATTCCTGAATTTACTATCAACTCACAATTAGAGTGGCAAGCAACTGATAGCCTTAGCGCCAATATCAACTGGACGCAGTATGGCCGCCAAAAACCGCGCCAAAATGCAGAAACAGTTATCGAGGGAAGACCTGGAGGTCTTTCACAACGTGAAATCAAGCCATATTCCATTGTCGGCTTGAACCTCAATTACGACATCACTAAAAATTTGCGTGCTAATGTGGGTATTAACAACCTGTTTGATAAGCGCATTTATCGTGAAGATGAAGGTGCTTCAACTTACAACGAACCGGGCCGCGCCTATTACGCTGGCGTCACCCTGTCGTTCTGAGTCCTGATGGGTGGCCTTCTAAGGGCCACCTCTATTGACTTGCATTCCTATCTCCCTGTTAACCCATCAATTTCCATCCAAAATCACATCAATATTTTTTTGACGTTAAGCCTGCAAATTTTGATGGTTTTCCGTCAAATAACCGCTCGCCGCTGCACATCGCATCCGCTAATTTCATCGCTATCTCCCCTACAGGATATAACCGATGATCAAAGAAGCGTTTTACCGCACAGGTCACCCCGCACCTCAACTCGGCGTCAGCCCACTCTCCTGGGTCAATGAAGTGCTGCAATACCTCGGCGCAGGGACCTCGGCCGAACACTGTTTGAAAGAAGCGAAACAGGCCGGATTTCAGGGCGTCGAGCTAAGTCGCATATTCCCGCGCGAGCCGGGTGCATTGAAGCAGCTGTTGGCACAACATCAACTGCAACTGGTGTCAGGCTGGCATGACGGATTTCTCACCGAACGCAGCGTTGAGCAGGAGCTGGATGCAGTGCACAACCATGCCGCCCTGCTGCAGGAAAATGGCGCCAACGTGATGGTGTACGGCGAATGCGGCTGGATGGCTGACAACGCGCTGGATGTGCCACTGAGCACCCGACGTTTGTTGCCGGAGAGTCAGGTCGCCGACTATGCCGATCGTCTTTCCCGCTTTGCCGAAGCCTTGTTTGATCGATACGGTTTACGCCTCGCCTATCACCACCATCTCATGATGGTGGCCGAAACACTGCCGGAAATTCGTGCGCTGTTAAATACCTGTTCGCCCGCCGTTGGCCTGTTATTGGATACCGGTCACGCCACCGCTGCCGGATTCTCCTATACGCAACTTATTGAGGAATTCGCTGACCGCATTTGCCACATCCATCTAAAAGATGTGCGGTTGGATCGCCTGCAACAGGTGCGAGCCAGCGGTATGACTTTCAACGAAGCCGTGCTCGCAGGGATGTTTACCGTGCCAGGCGACGGCGGCATTGATTATCGACCGCTGGCAGAGTTTATCGCTCGCAGCGGTTATCAGGGCTGGATGGTGGTGGAAGCCGAGCAGGATCCGGCGAAAGCGCCCCCGTTAGAGACCGTAACTCGCGCACAACGTTTTGTTGCCCAACACATTTTACCTGTAAACGCTTAAGGAGCCGCTGATGGCTGGAAAAACACTGAATGTTGGCCTGATCGGTTCAGGCTTTATGGGCCAGGCACATGCCGATGCGTGGCGTCGCGCGGGTTTACTGTATCGCAACCTGGCGCTGCAACCCGTTCTGCATACGCTAGCAGATGTCACACCTGCACTGGCTGAAGAAGCGGCTCGACGCTACGGCTTTCAACACAGCACGGCGGACTGGCAGTCGCTGGTGAACAACCCTGAAATCGATATTGTTGATATCACCACGCCTAATAGCATGCACTTCGACATGGCGCTGGCCGCGATTCGTGCAGGTAAACACGTCTACTGCGAAAAGCCGCTCACCGTTTCGTTGCAGGAAGCGCAAACCCTGACCCAGGAAGCTGAGCGAGCAGGTGTGAAAACCATCATGGCGTTCAATAACATCAAAACGCCGGCAGCGCAGTTGGCGAAGCAGATGATCGATCGCGGTGACATCGGCACACCGACACGCTTCCGTGGCTGGTTCGATCAGGGATTTTTCAACGATCCCGAGCTGCCATGGAGTTGGCGTTGCTCGCGCGAACAGGCCGGGTCTGGCTCACTAGGTGACTTAGGCTCACACGTGGTGAGCGTGGCGCAATATTTGATGGGGCCGATCAAGAGCGTGGTAGGACAGGAGCAGCTGTTTATTGACACGCGTCCTGCTGCAGGTGGTGGTTCAGGCTATGGTGCCCAGGCAGATAAACAGGCGGCGCGTTTGAAAGTGGAAAACGACGATCAGTTCCAGGCGCTCGTCACTTTCGAGAACCGCGCCGGTGGCGTGATTGAATCTTCACGCATCTCCGCAGGAAAAGTGTTCGGCATTGCCTGGGAAATCTCGGGCACCGAAGGCACCATCATCATGGACGGTGAGCGCTTTAACGAACTGAAGATTGCACGTTATGGCGATGCGAAACACGATCGCGGCTTTAAAACCATTTATGCCGGTTCTCAGGTCGAGCAGTTTGGTGGCTTCTTTGGCTTCGATTTCGCAGGCGGTGGCCTGGGATACTTCGATGTGAAAGTGATCGAAATTTACGACCTGATTAAAGGCCTCAGCAGCGAAGCCGGTTGTTTCCCGGATTTCCGCTTTGGCCTGGAGAATCAGCAAATCATTGAAGCGATGGTGCGCTCATCTGCCAGTGGTCAACGTGTGGAGATCGCCAGTCTGCGCAACTAACTAAAAAACTCGCGCAGTGCTTCAGCCAGCGCCTGCGGTTGCTCATCCGGGATGAAGTGACCGCAGTGCGCGATTTTGATGCCTGAAACCTCAGCCGCAAACTCCTGAAGCGGAATCGCCATATCGGGGATCGAACCCTGATCGGCACTGACCGCCAGCAACGGCACCGTCAGTTTGCCGTTATCATGCAGCCATGCACGGTTTTGTTCCGCCGAGACGCTCACCTCGCGATAGGCCGCCATACCTGCGCGCAATGCCCCGTTCTGTTGCAACAAGCGCACATATTCCGCCATATCTTCCGCGTCAAAAACCATTGGGCTGACGGCTTTGCGTTTCAGGAACCAATCCAGATAGATCTCTTCGCGCCCGGCAATTAAGGCTTCAGGCAGATCCGGCAGCAGATGGAAGGCGAAATGCCAGGTTTTCCAGGCCTTATCGGGCGTGGCAGGCAGCGCATCCGGCAAGGTCACGCCCGGAATGCCGGCGTCAAGCAGTGCCAGTTTTTTTATCTGATTGGCATAACGCAGGGCAAACGGCCAGGCCACCCACGCACCGACATCATGCGCCGCAAGATAGTAGTGATGGATGTTCAGTTGCAGCAGCAGGCCCTGTACTTTTTCTGCCAGAGAAGTGGTGTCATAGCCGCTGTAAGGCTTATCGGAATCCCCCTGACCGGGGAGATCGGGCGCGATAATGAAGTAACGATCGCCAAGCAGAGCCATTACCTTGCGCCACGCAAACCAGCTTTGCGGGAACCCGGCTAACAGCACCAGGGTTTCACCTTGTGGGTTGCCGCCGCTAACGTAGTGGATGCGAACACCGTCTACCGTGGCGTAATGATGGGAAAAATCAGGCAGGTTGGTGACAGGTTGTGACCAGCGCGATGTTATTTTTAATTCTGAGGCATTCATCCGTTACTCCTAAAATTGGAAATGGTTACTTCCTAATTGGTCAAATTTTTGGTCGGATAGGTCGAAAACATAATCGTTCCTGGGCTGGCATGGTTGGCCGCGTTCTCGTATCAAGATTTGAGTTTGCGCTAGGGGAAATACCATTTAGGAAATGATCGATTCCCAAATGGTACAGGATGGTAGGAAGAATTGACAAGCGGTGTGAGTGAAATTGCTGATTAGGGTGCAACACGGTATTGCACAAAATCAGTCTTCGTCGCGACCTGATCATACAGCGCTCGGGCGCGGTAATTATTCTCGCGCGTCATCCAATACACTTTCGAGCAGTTCAACGCCTCAGCGGCAGCATTCACCGCTGCGATTAACGCGCGACCCGTACCTTGTTTACGCCCGTCTGGGCTGACGAACAGATCCTGCAGGTAACAATAGTCACCCAGGGTCCAGGTGCTGCGATGGCAAATAAAATGCACCAGCCCAGTCAATTTGCCCTGCTCCTCCGCCACCAGACAATGCATCGGTTCGCCTTCCGCAACCAATCGTTGAAATGTCGTATTGGTGACTTCTTCCGTGACCTCACTGACATAAAAGTCGAGATAGCCCAACCACAGCGATTTCCACTGTGCGTAATCCTCTGCAGTGAGTTCTCTAATGACCTGTTCCATTTCTTTCTCTCCATTGTTGGCGTGTGATGGTGAACATCAAACTGGCGGGCGGATCTTGCGGATTAAACACCCTTTCGAGGAAAGTCATCCCGACCTTTTCCAGTACGCGGCGTGATGCGGTGTGGTTTTCTCTCACCACACCGACAATTTCTTTCAGTTTTAGATCTTCAAAACCGTGGCGGATAGCGCGATGCGCGAGTTCTGTCGCATAGCCTTTTCCCCAGGCATCCGGTTCAAAACGGTAACCGAGATTATTGGTTCTGCGACCGTTAAATTCGCTAACGAAAACGCCACCGAAACCAATCACGTGTTGAGGATCGCTTTTCTCCATGATGACCCAGTCATCGAAACCATGAATAGCGCGGTCTTTGATTCTGCGTAATAACACTTCTCGCGCATGATCAAGGCTTGGATAAGGCCCGCGTGGGTTAAATAGATGTGTTCGTGCATCGCCATAGATGCGAAAAAGCGCCTGCAAATCCTTGCGCTCAATCGGCCGATACAGCAGCCTTTCAGACTCCCAATGCATTCATTTCCTCGCCGTTTTTTTGTGATGCAGTGAAGTAACATAGCACCGCGACATCGCTTTGAGTGTTAAGAATTTTTGCTATGATGTCAGCCCATCTTGCTAATGATTGAATCTGAACCATGCGAACATCGGACTCGTTGCGACTTTTGCTGCTGGCGGCTATCTGGGGAGCCAGTTTTCTTTTTATGCGTATTGCCGTTCCCGCGCTGGGTGCGATAAATACGGCTTTTTTGCGCGTGTTATGTGGCGCATTGGGTTTAATTATCGTGATGGCAGTACTGCGCATTCCGCGTCGCTTCGAAGGCAAACTGGGTTGGGCAATGTTGCTGGGTGTGATTAACTCAGGATTACCTTTCCTGATGTATTGCCTTGCCGCTCGCGTGCTGCCCGCAGGCTACTCCGCAATACTCAACGCTACTGCGCCGTTAATGGGTGTCGTGATTGGTGCGGCGTTCTTCAATGAACAACTGACCGTGAGTAAAGTGCTGGGCATGGTGGCCGGTGTTGTCGGCATTATGTTGATCAGTACCACTGGCGAAGGGGTGCTATCGCACGCGCTGGTGCTCGGCATCGCGGCTTGTCTGGTCGCCACCACCTGTTATGGTTTTGCCGGCTTTCTCGCTAAGCGCTGGATTGGATCGCGCGGTGGGCTTGATGCCACGAAAGTCGCGTTCGGCAGCCAGTTAGGTGCCTCGCTATTCCTGCTGCCTTTCTTTGCCTTCAGCGCGCCACAAACGCCGGCGGCGAACTGGCACATTCCTGAAGTCTGGGCCTGTATCCTGGCCGTCGGCTTTATTTGCACCGCGCTGGCTTACATCATCTACTTCCGTTTGCTGGCCGATATTGGCCCCCTGCGCACCCTCACCGTCACCTTCCTGATTCCGCCTTTTGGCATCCTGTGGGGCTGGTTAGTGCTGGACGAGCAAATCAATCAGGGCTTTATAAGCGGTGCATTGCTGATTGTGCTGGCGGTATGGCTTGTCACGCGCAGCAGAATGGTTAAAGCTGCCAGACCGACTACCACTGGCAGTCAATAGCGCTATTTTTTACTGGTGGGCTTTAGCGACCGATTGAGATCCTGAATGCGTTTCATGGTTTTTACCGTGCGCGATGAAGTCGCTGAAGCCACCGACAAAATCAACATCTCCAGACACACCAGCACGGTGCCATGCAGAGGCATACGACCATTCTCCCCACCGCGCGGCACATTGATAACCACATCCGCTTCTTTGGCAAAGGCAGAATCTAAGGCATTGGTCAGCAAAATCACCGGCATCCCTAGCCGCTTCGCCTCTTTCAGGGTAGTCAGCCCTTCTTTATGGGCAGATTTCTGCGCCATCATAATCAGCACATCACCACGCTGTAAGGTGATCAACTGTTCAGCGAGGGCAATACCCGAACGATTGAGCGTGACGGCAGGAATACCAATACGTGTGAACAGCCGAGCACTGTAATCCGCCAAAATCCCTGAAGCATTAATGCCAAAGAGCGCTACCTGTCGCGCGTCGATCAACATCGCGACAGCCTGCGCCACCGCTTGCCGATTGTGAGGTTCCGAGAGGGCATCGCAGGCGCGTTTATGGCCACCCAGTACGAAATCGATCCCCGAATTAATGTCACACGACAGCTCGCTGACGGTGGCGCTCATCTTCTCTTCTGAATTCATCGCCGGGCCAAACCAGGCTTTCAGCGTGGTTTTCAAATCACGCAAACCGGCAAATCCCAATGCCTGAACGGCACGCACCACGGTGGCATCTGAGGTATGAGTCGCATCCGCTATTTCCATGGCGGTGGCATCTAATATTGCCTCACGATTATCGTGGATATATCGCGCGACGGATTGAAGGCTGAGCGATAATGACGGAGCGCGTGCGCGATAGCGTTCACCTAATACATCAACCCGATTTTTAATTTTATTTATGGCCATCTTTTTACCTGTTTATCATCAGGGCGTGATTTCGTCCCCCATTTAGGCACGGCATTGTAGTGATATTTCTTGTTTAATCCAGCACCCTGATCGCTATCGCTCCTTTGGGGTGGAACGTTTGATTACAGCAAGAGATCTATTTATCTAACTGTTTTTGCTGTATTTATAACAATCAAACCTCAAATGGAAATGGCGTTAATGGACTCTCTTCCTGCTGTAGTATCCACGCCATTATTTCCGTTTACTACTACATTCTTTCATGTTTGAATGATTCTCAATAACATCACACCATCTCAGTTTAAGGCGCACGATCCACAGAGAATGCTTATTTCATGCACTTTTCTCTGCTGAAAATAATTTAATCCTAGCTTCGTTTCATGGACGAGATTAATTCCGTACCAACACCAGGTTTATTTAAATGAATAACAACAAAACTTTCGCTTTTAAACCCACATGCCATCCGGTCATTATCGCCGCTATATACGGTGTCAGCGTTTTCACTGCAGCTGGCAGTCTGGCAGCGGAGAGCAGTAACACCCTGACGGTGTCCGCGCAGGAAAGTCGCCCGCAAGGCTATAACGCCACCAGCAGTTCCGTCGCCAGCAAAACGCCCACGCCGCGTCTGAACGAAGCGCAATCGGTGAGTGTGGTGACCCAACAACAGCTGGAAGACTATCAGGCCGATAGTCTCACTGATGCGATGCGCTTTGTCAGTGGTGTCACAGAGGGCAATACCCTGGCAGGCACCGAAGATGGTTTTGTACGTCGCGGATTTGGCAGCAACTCTGATGGGTCAATCTATCGTGATGGCATTCGCAGCAGCCAGGGGCTGAACTTCGATGCCACCACCGAACGCGTCGAAGTGCTAAAAGGCTCGGCATCCCTGCTCTATGGCATTCAAAATCCGGGCGGTGTGATTAACGTGGTGAGCAAAAAACCGCAATATGACTGGCACACCAAAGTCAGCGGCCGTTCCTCCAGCGAAGGTGGTGGCGCTGGCACCGTCGATATCACCGGCCCGCTGGGCAACGGCTTTGCTTTCCGCTTGATCGCCGAAAAGCAGAATCAGGATTACTGGCGCAACTTTGGCAGCGACAAACATACGCTGATCGCGCCTTCGCTGCAGTGGTACGGTGAAAAAGCCAGCTTCCTGGTGAGCTATGAAGATTATCAATACGATATTCCCTACGACCGTGGCACCGCCTTTATTAATGGCAAGCCGCTGGATATCGGCTACAAAGATCGTCTCGACGACAAGGCGAATCATGCCTGGGGTCACAACAAAACCCTTAATGCGCACTATGACTGGCAGTTCAATGATGACTGGAGCACGCGCGTCACTTTTGGCTGGAATCAGCGTCAATATGACAATAATGAAGTGCGCGTCACCGCCATTAACCCCACCACCGGCGTCGTGACGCGTCGTGCCGATGCTAACCGTGGCTTTAACCACAAAACGAAATACGTTTCATGGGATCTGCTCGGTTCACAACAGCTGTTGGGCATGACCCACGATGTGGTGATCGGGACTGATTATGAGATGAACCAGACTTATCGCGCGCATCAGTATCAAGGAAAATCCAATACCGGGTTTAATTTTACCGATCCGCAATACGATATCCTGTCACCGGTGACCAATAGCACCACGGAAAACACCGCCAACGCCAATAACCTGAACCGCATTCATAGCCGTTCGGTTTACGCCAAAGACAGTATTTCACTGACGGAACAGTGGATTGCGGTACTTGGCGGTCGCTATCAGCATTACGAGCAGCGCGCGTCCAAAGGCTTCGATCCAGTGGTGGAAACACTGAACAGCGAAGGCAATAAATTCCTGCCTCAGGCAGGCCTGATCTATAAAATCACCCCTGATGTGTCGCTTTATACCAGCGTCAGCAAATCCTTTACCCCTTCTACCGATGTGGACGATGACGGCAACGTTGGTAAACCGGAACAGGGCACCACCTGGGAAGTCGGCAGTAAATGGCAGATCTCACCAAAGCTGTTCGCCAGCGTCGCGCTGTACCGCATTGATGAGCGTGACATGTCGCTCAGTATTAACGGTTCCACGCGCGCGATTGATAAAGCGCGTTCCAGCGGCGCAGAGTTTGAGCTAAACGGCGAAGTATTGCCGGGTTGGGATCTCAGCGCTAACTACAGCTACGATAAGGCTGAGATTGTTGATGATGGCGTAAATTCTGCTAACAATGGCAATCGGCTGCAAAATGCACCGCGTCATTCGGGCGCGCTCTATCTCAGCCACAACCTCAGTATCAACGGCATTCCCGGTGATTTCCGCGTCGGTGGCGGCGCGCGCTATGTCGGCTCGCGAGCGGGCGATCCTGAAAATAGCTTCACGATGCCGGATTACGTGGTGGCGGACAGCTTTATCGCCTGGAACAATCAGCTGTTTGGTGAAAAGACACAGCTTAAGTTGAATCTGAACAACCTGTTCAACAAGCACTATTACACCTCCAGCGGCGGCAATTTGCGCGTGCGTGAGGGTGAAACCCGTAACCTGATGGTCGAGGCCAGCGTTGAGTTCTGATTCTGTGGTTAAAGCGGGCGCCCGGCGCGCCCCTTCCCTTTGGGGGCCAATGCTGATTGTTCTGGCCTGCTTCTTACTGGTGCTTAGTAGCGCCGCGCTGGCAAAAACCGTCACGGATATTGACGGTAATCAGGTGGATATCCCTGACCATCCGCAGCGCATTGTCTTGGGCGAAAGTCGCATGCTCTACACGCTGGCGTTGCTGGAACCGGGCAATCCTTTTCAGCATATCGTTGCCTGGCCTCAGGATTTGAAAAAGTACGATAGCCAGACGTGGAACAGTTTTGCGCGTCAGTTCCCGCAAATGTTAAAAATCCCTTCCCTCGGTTCAGGCGGCCCGAATGCCATCAATCCTGAGCAGATCCTGGCGCTCAAACCGGATGTGGTGATCCTGCCGAGCCTGGCGCGCTACGATGATGCCGATCTGCGCCTGGTGAGTATGCTGAAAGCCGCCCATATTCCGGTGGTGAAAATCGATCTGCGCGTGCATCTGCTGAAGAATACCCGTCGCAGCGTGGAGATTTTTGGCGAGGTGCTGAATCAGCAGGCTCGCGCGCAGGCCTTTAACCGTTTTTATGACGCACATATGCAGGTGATTCGTGATCGGCTGGCCAGTTATCACGGCGCGAAGCCTTCAGTGTTGTTGCAGTTGCATCTTGGCCGCCGTAATGAGTGCTGTGTCACCGCCATCAACGGCAGCCTTGGCGAACTGTTAAACGCCGCAGGCGGCGATAATATCGCGGCTAAAACGCAGCATGGGGTGTTTGGTCGCTTGAGCGAAGAAATGGTGATCGCGGCGCAACCGGATTACTACTTCGCCACCGGATTTGGCGATAACGAGGCGCAGGGTTTGCTGAAGCTGGGGCCAGAAGTGGCACTGCCAGCGGTGCAAAGCAGCTTCGCCCAACTGACCTCGCAGCAAAACGGATTGCGTGAATTAGCCGCGCTACGTAACGGCCACTCCGCGGTCATCTGGATGAATTTTTACCTCAGCCCCTGGCACATCGCGGCAACGGAATTTATGGCAAAAACACTTTATCCTCAGCTGTTCGCGGATGTCGAACCCGAGCAAACGTTAAAGCAAATCTTCCATGATTTCCTGCCCATACCTTATAGCGGGACCTATTTCACTCAAATCCCTGCGAGTTAATCGGCCTTATTTATAATCGAAGCGTTAAATACGCTTCGATTATATTAATAATTAATTATTAACCTTCATAATTCATTTGCTTAAAAAATAAGATACGAAAAAATACTCGATAATCCACTTATAAGCTGCCGCCGCGCTTGTTAATATTCACAGTGGCACTAACCTTAATTCTGCAGTCTGGACATAACGTGTGACGCTATCCACGATTATGTAATCGCAATGCATGAATGAGGGCATTTTATGGCCGAGCATAGAGGCGGTTCCGGTAACTTCGCAGATGATAAACAAAAGGCATCTGAAGCGGGTAAAAAAGGTGGGCAAAGCAGTGGCGGCGGTAGTTTTAAAGACAACCCCGAGAAAGCCTCCGAAGCCGGGAAAAAAGGCGGAAAAAGCAGTAACAAAGGTTCTTAATCCGCCCCGGGCGCGCTAGTCGCCTCAACGACAAGGATGCCAATACGTTCTACTGGCAATTGAATAAGTGCAATGACGATATATGACTGACGTCTTGCGCTTATTCTGCTCTCTCCCTCTCATTCCAGTCACGCCTTTTATTTCCATTACAGCAGTTATAATAACGCCTCGCTTAAGCTGCAAAATTTCAATTGGTCATTTTTTGACGTGACATATATCACATTTATGCCAGGCTTAATTTATCACTAGCGAAGAACATGGAGATTACGATGAGTTCATTGACAAATAAAACGCTGCTTACCCATCAATATCCGACACCTCCTTTTAAAAAACAATTACAGGATTTTCCTGGGCTGGCGGCAAAAATGGAACCGCGCCCGGATCATGGTGAAACCAGCTATCGTGGCACTGGTCGTTTAACCGGTCGTAAAGCGCTGATTACCGGCGGCGATTCCGGGATTGGTCGTGCGGTGGCGATTGCTTACGCGCGTGAGGGTGCCGACGTGGCGATAAATTACCTGCCCGATGAAGAACAGGATGCGGCAGAGGTGATAAAACTGATTGAAGCGGAAGGTCGTAAGGCGATTGCCATACCGGGAGATATTCGCTCCGAAGCCTTTTGCCAGCAACTGGTAAAGGAAGCGGCGACGAAACTCGGTGGTCTGGATATTTTGGTCAATAACGCCGGCCGTCAGCAGTTCAATGAATCGATTCGTACCCTCTCGACAGAAGATTTTGATGCGACCTTTAAGACTAACGTGTATGCCATGTTTTGGATCACGAAGGCGGCGCTGGAGTACCTACCGGCGGGTTCATCGATCATTAACACGTCGTCAGTGCAGGCCTACGAGCCCAGCGCCATCCTGCTGGATTATGCCCAGACCAAAGCGTCGATTGCGGCCTTTACTAAAGCTTTAGCCAAGCAGTTGGGTAAAGACCAAATCCGCGTCAACGCCGTGGCACCCGGCCCTTACTGGACTGCATTGCAGGTGTGTGGCGGACAGCCGCAGGAGAAAGTGGAGCAATTTGGCGCTTCCGCGCCACTGGGTCGGCCCGGTCAGCCTGCTGAAATCGCGCCGCTGTATGTGACGTTTGCGGAAACCACCAATAGCTTCACGTCGGGACAGGTTTGGTGTTCTGATGGCGGCACCGGCACGGTTTAACCCCGATGAAGGGCGCATCCATTTTGATGCGCCCTGTTCGATCTTACCCCGATGTTTTCAGGCGCGGTGTGCGAAACACCAGCATGATGCCGAGCAGAATAGCCAGCATTCCCATCATCCCCGACCACGGCAGCGCATTACCTAACAACAGGTAATCCAGTACTGCCGTTATCACCGGAACCAGATAAAACAAACTGGTGACGTTAACGATGCTTCCCGCACTCAGCAGCCGATACAGCAGCAGCTGCGCCACCACCGAGATCATCACCCCAAGAAACAGCACGGAAATCCAGAAGTGCAACGTAAAGTCGATATGGAAGGCTTGAACCGGAAGCAGTAGAGCACACAGCGCCAGGCTCACCGCGTATTGCAGCGGCAGTACCTGCGCGGGATGCTGGGACACCTTTTTCTGCATGATGGCACCAAACGTCATACACAGCAGTGCGCCGAGAGCGCAGACAATGCCGCTCAACGGCAACTGCGATGCCGCCAGACTGCGCCACACCAGCAGTATCAATCCTGCTAACGCGATCAGTAATCCCAGTAATCGCGTGCCCTGCATGCGCCTTTCCACAATGCAGAGCGTCAGGATCGGTTGTATGCCCATGATGGTGGCGATTAAACCTGGCGTCACCCCCTCGGCCATCGCCTGGAAATAACACACCGAATAGGCACCAATCAAAATCAGACCGGTAAACATCACCGTTTTTCGGCTGCCCGCATCGGGTAACCAGCGACGCCGAAATAGGCCCACCAGCAATAATGCAACCAGCGCCACACCGAAGCGCACAATCAATAGCGCGATGGGTGAGGCATTGTCCAAACCAAGGCGTGAGAAGATGGCCGCACTGCCCCACAGCAGCACGAAGCCCGACGTCGCCGCTTGCGACGTCAAAGACGAAGAACGCATGAAAATGCTCCTAAAACAAACGTTGGAAATTTAAGCGTGAAGACTTTCGGTTCTTAGCGAACCACAACGCGTGCAGGAGGCGGTGGCGGACAGCAGATCGCATACAGGCCATGTTCGTATGACGGGGAAAGTGCGGCTGAAAGTGTCATTTACGCAGGCCTGTAGTCAAAATAGGGAGTTCAGTAACAAAAAGTTAACAGATCGCCTCTGGCTTGTCATCCATTGAGTCGCGCAGGAAATACCTCACGCAACCATTCGATAAACACCCGTAAACGCTGGATCAGATGGCGGTTTTGCGGATACACCACGTGAAACGGATAGCTGGCGGGCCGCCAATCCTTCAGTATTTCCACCAGCGCGCCTGACGCTAAATCTTTGGCTGCTGCGTACCGGAATGTCTGAATGATGCCTAATCCTACCACCGCCGCCGCCAGATGAGCATTGCTTTCGTTAATGCCGATGCGATGCTCAATTTTCATTTCCTGTTTCTCATTACCCTGCAGAAAGCGCAGCGGGAAGGCGCGCCCGCTTTGCGGAGATAAATAGCTAATCCAGCGATGGCCATTTTTAAGCTCTTGCGGATAGGCTGGCACGCCGTAAGTTTTGAGATAAGCGGGTGCCGCGCAGGTGATCATCTCAGCATCACCAAGATGACGCGCCACCAGCGATGAATCACCCAGTGGACCGCCACGAATCACGCAATCGACATTGTCGCTAATCAGATCCACAGCCCGGTCTGATATGCCGAGATCGAGGCTAATCTCAGGAAATCGCGCAACGAAATCAGGTAGCAGTGGGATGAGAACCTCACGCGCCGTTGAGCCGCCAATATCAATGCGCAGATACCCGCGAGGCGTTCCGTTTACCGCGTTAAATGCGCCATCAATATCTTCCAGGTCACGCACGATACGCAGTGCTTTATCGTAATAATCTCGTCCTTCAGGCGTGACGGTGACGCGTCGCGTGGTGCGCTGTAACAGGCGTACACCCAGATGCCCTTCTAACTCCTGCACCAGTTTGCTCAACGTGGCATTCGGCATATCCAGTGAATCGGCCGCACGGGTGAAGTTCCCCGCTTCCACCACGCGCGCAAACGCCTTTATCGCCAACAGCTGGTCCATTTTTATTATCCATACACAGGAATAGTGATTTCGATTTTACACCATTTATCACTAAACCGCGCAGGGTTACATTGCCTCCCATGCACTGCAACGCAGTCATTACACACTTAAATCCATTTGGGAGAACACTCATGAACACATCATTAAATGGTAAAATTGCATTAGTCACCGGCGGCACCAGCGGGATTGGTTTAGCCTCTGCCCAGGCGCTGGCAGCACAGGGCGCACGGGTGTTTATCACCGGTCGTCGCCAGCCGGAACTGGATGCCGCCGTGACGCTTATCGGTGCACAGGCAACCGGCATCCGCGCCGATGCTTCTGTGCTTAGCGATCTGGATGCGGTGTATGCCCAGATAGCACGCCAGGCGGGCCGTCTGGATATTCTGTTCGCCAATGCTGGCGGCGGCGATATGTTACCGCTCGGTGCGATTACTGAAGAGCACTTTGACCGTATCTTTGGCACCAACGTGCGAGGCGTGCTGTTTACCGTGCAAAAAGCGCTGCCGCTGTTAAGCGACAAAGCCTCGGTGATTTTGACCTCGTCCACCACTTCGGTTCAGGGCACCGCAGGATTCAGTGTTTATAGCGCCAGTAAAGCCGCCGTGCGTAACTTTGCCCGTTCTTGGGCGCTGGATGTGAAAGATCGCGGCATCCGTGTCAACGTGGTGAGCCCTGGTCCGGTGCGCACGCCAGGTTTGGGCGATTTAGTGCCCGAAGATCAGCGTCAGGGATTGTTCGATGCGCTCGCCGCACAGGTGCCATTGGGCCGTTTGGGAGAACCCGGTGAGATTGGTCAGGTTGTCGCGTTTCTCGCATCCGATGCTTCGAGCTTTATTAATGCCACCGAACTGTTTGTGGATGGCGGCATGGCGCAAGTATGAGTTGAGGGTTCAGGAAAGACGTTCACATTAGGTCTGTTTTCCTCTAACGAAGTGCGTAAACGGATGACGCGCTTCGTCGATTAATCTCTTTTCTTTTAATTATTCCGTTCACCCTTTCACATCACAGAAAAAACACCCATAATTCAGCGCGATTGGAGAGCAAAATTTTTAAAATACGCCATGATGGCCATCAGGCAGCAATGCCATGCTGTCTTTCAATATTCAGGTTTTAATCCCTGATATTGTCTTAACCAGTAAGGAAAGCGTGCAGTGAAATTAAAAACTTTCGCGTTTATCGTTCTGTCATTATGTACCGTTTTCGGTGCGCAGGGTGTTACGCGGGTCGGGTTGCTGGCAGGGGCGAATAATATCGACCTTAATCAGGATGGCGTCCCGGATTTGCTGGTCTCTGCGACCTTTGACAATAACACCTCGCATCCCAGCCAGACGCTATCTGCCTTCATCAATAAAAACGGCAACTGGTTTATTTTACCGGTTCCGGATGATGATGGCTTTACCTGGTCGGATTTTCGTCTTGCAGGTTCCTCTGACAAAATCATTGGTTTTGAACTGCACAATATCCAGGGCGTTTATTACCTGATCCGCGCGATGAAATTCTCGTCAAATCAGGACAATGATGATCTGACTGAAGCCGCGCAAATAAAATTCTCTCGCTATCGGGTAGCGGAAAGCAGCGAAGAACCTGGCGCTCCGGTTTTTTATTGGCAACTGTCTGGCAGTTATACCACCTCACAAACGTATAGCGATGTTGATCAGGCTTTCGCACAATTAAAAATAGATGAATTTAAGTAGCGCAGTGCAGGCGTTAATTCGCCTGCTCATTAATCCCGCACTTCATACTGCACCGAAAGTTCGCCCTTCTTTTCTTTCACTCGGGTAATGACGATATCGCCAACGTCCCCGGTGCGTTGCACATGCGTGCCACCGCAGGCGTAAGGTGTGAGATCGCCCCAACCGTATCCATCTCCAGCAGATCACTGAAATAGTAGGCTCTCACCGTCATCACATCCTCCATAACACTACCTCCACCCTTGGTGTTCAAATCGGCAAAACAGAGCTTGCCCTATCTGTCTATATGTATCCTGCCTGGGCCTGAACCAAGGGGACCTGTTCGATATCGTAAAAAATACTCAACCCCAAATCCTTGCCAACTTGCACATCCTGATCCGCACCCGTTGAAGCGCCAGGCATGCGTAAAATGGCATCACAACTCTGAATAAGACGATGCGCAACGGGATAGAGGAAGGCTTCACTGATTTCATCCCCAATCCGCTGCGAACCCGCCGCATTGGCGAGCGGTAACGCCAGCCATTCACCTATCACCGGGGTATGGCCCTTTTGATAAACCTGCAACGCCATGTGATCAAGTTTCTGCATATTTTGCTCAATCAGTTGCTGATCACCGTGAGTGCCACTGCGAACCGGACCTGCGATCAGAATCATCATTGTACTTTCTCCTCAAATTGAATGTTTAATGCCAGGTGTTGCAGCAACATGATGGTTTTGGCATCTTCGATTTCACCGTTTCGGATCGCGTCCATGGCGCGCGCGAAAGGCCACTCCAGTACTTCGATATCTTCCCCCTCTTCCTCCAGACCGCCGCCAGCATGCTTTCGGTCGCCATCGTGATATTCCGCGATAAAGAAAAACAACTTCTCCGTCACCGAACCCGGGCTCATATAAGCCTCCATCACCTTCTCAATATTTGTGACAGTGTAACCAGTTTCTTCTTCTGCCTCGGCAATAATGCGCGTTTCCGGCGAGGCGTTATCCAGCAAACCGGCTGCTGCCTCGATTAAAAAGCCATCATGCCCATGGATAAAAATGGGAAAGCGGAATTGCCGTGTCAGGACGACTGTCTGTTTATGGCGGTTATAAAGTAGGATCACCGCACCATTGCCACGGTCGTAAGCTTCGCGGCTTTGCTGTTGCCAACTGCCGTCGGCACGCTGTAAATCGAAGGTGTATTTTTTTAAGGTGTACCAGTTGTCGGATAACAACTGCTCACGAATATTGCGCACTTTATGCTGCATGTTTGGTCTCCCGATGGCTGACAAAACAGACGTTATCATGCATAATCGCGCACATACAAGCAAAAACACGAATGAGAAAATCATGCTTTCCAGTCAACGTAAACAGCAGATATTGACGATTCTTGCCGATGAACAGCAAGTGATGTCGAGCGAGCTAAGCCAGCGCTTTAGCGTCTCTGAGGACTCGATTCGCCGTGACTTAAGGGAGTTGGCCAGCGAGGGATTACTGCAACGTGTTCACGGGGGAGCGCTGCCGGTTTCTGCTGCTATTGCCCCTTTTGAAACACGCAAAAACGTGCAAATCAGTTCCAAGCGCCTGATCGCGCAAAAAGCCGTTCAACTGATCCAGCCGGGACAGGTGGTGATCATCGATGGCGGTACAACCACAGCGGAAATGGTGCAACTGCTGCCCAAAGAACTGGCCTTTACCGTGGTGACGCACAGTCCGAGTATTGCCGTCGCCCTGGTTGATTTTCCTCTGGTTGAGGTGATTCTGATTGGCGGCCAGCTGTATCGTCACTCGGTAGTTGCCGTGGGATCTGCGGTGATCGAAGCCATTGCACGCATCAATGCAGACCTGTTTTTCATGGGTGTCACAGGTGTGCACAAAACCGCAGGGTTAACCACGGGTAATTACGAAGAAGCCGGTGTGAAACGTGCACTGGCGGCGCGTGCGGCGGAAACGGTGGTGATGGTCTCTAAAGAGAAACTCAACTCAGCATCGGCGTTCGCCATTGGCGATCTGTCACTGGCCAGTACACTGATTTTTGATGGAGAACCTGATGCTGAGATGCAGCAACTGCTGCAACAGAAGCAGATAGCCCTGCTGTAATTCGCCCTTTTAAGGCAGGGGTTGAGTGATTATCCCGCGCTATGATTTTTATATCTGGCCGATGGAACGCACATCATTCAGTCACAATGCCAGGCTGTAATAGAGAGTTTTCGCTGACCCTGAGGGCAGCACTGGATAAACAGGAGAATAGCTGCATGACTGAGTTTCCAACCATCGCCCTTGTCGGACCCGGCGCCATCGGCACCACTGTGGCTGCCGCGCTGCATGAAATGAATCGCACGCCAACACTGTGCGGACGTACAGCACATACACAATTGCTGCTGCGCCACGAAGACGGTGAGGTTGTGGTGCCTGGCCCGGTGCTGAGCAGTCCTGAAGCGATCGCCAGGCCCTTTGATTTGGTGTTTGTGGCGGTCAAAACCACCCAGGTGGCGGAAATTGCACCCTGGCTGGCGGTGTTGTGCGATGAGAATACGGTGGTGTGCGCGCTGCAAAATGGCGTGGAGCAAGTTGAACAGCTGTCTCCGTTAGTCAATGGCGCAACGGTACTGCCTTCTGTGGTGTGGTTCCCGGCTCAGCGCGAGCCTGATGCCTCGGTGTGGTTACGCGCGAAGCCGCGCCTGACGGTGCCCGACGTCGCGCCAGCACAGCGTATTGTGCAAGCACTGCAAGACTCGCGCTGTGCGGTCGAATTGGAGGCAGATTTCCTCACCATTGCCTGGCGCAAACTGTTGCAAAACGCCGTCGCCGGTTTAATGGTGCTCGCCAATCGCCGCGCCGGGATGTTTCAGCGCGAAGATATCACCGAGCTGGGTCTGGCCTATCTGCGGGAGTGTCTGACTGTGGCGCGTGCGGAAGGCGCCAATCTGAGCGACAACGTGCCGCAGGAAATTATGGCTGGCTTCCATCGCGCCCCGGCAGATTTAGGCACCTCGATCCTGGCGGATCGTCAGGCCAATCGCCCGCTTGAGTGGGACATCCGTAATGGCGTTGTGCAGCGACGCGGCAAAGCACAAGGCATCGCGACACCGATCAGTGATGTGGTGGTGCCTCTGCTGGCGGCAGGGAGTGATGGCCCGGGTTAAGATCAGAGTGAAGTCCGGGCCACGGACTTCGCTTCAACAGCCTTAACACTTAACACTCACAATGGGTATCAGAATCAATTGACATGAATACATCAGACTTGCCATTATGTTACGTTATAACATAACGCTACATAATCGGTAAATCATGCGCACTTTTTCGACCCGCCTTTTAGCACTCATAATGGTATTCAGCAGTTCAGCCGCACTGGCTTCCGCCTTTCCACTCGACATTGAAAACTGCGGTAAAACGGAAACCTTTTCACGACCACCTGCACGCGTGGTAACCATTGGTCAGCATGAAACTGAACTCCTTCTGTCACTTGGCCTGGGGAGTAAAATTGCGGGTACCGCCGTCTGGTTCGGCCCTCTCCCCCCTGAATTAGCACAGGCTGGCAGTGGCCTTAAACGCCTCGCGGACAACTCACCGGGCTTTGAAGCCGTCGTCGCGCAAAAACCTGATTTGGTTTTGGCGCAGTACAGTTGGCATGTTGGGCCTCAGGGTGAAGTCGCTACTCGCGATCAATTTGAACAATTTGGCATCAAAAGCTGGATTTCACCTGCTGATTGTCAGGGCAAATCGGTCACCGCCACTTCAAACGGCGACGGTGCGCGCGTGAAACCTTACTCGATTGAGGTGATTTATGATGAAATCACCGCGCTTGCCAACATCTTCGATGTGACGGAGCGTGGCGATGCCTTAAAGGAGAAGTTATCTGCACGAATCGCTCAGGCACAACAACAGGCGGCGCTTCACACCAGCAAACCCCTTAAGGTGGTGTATTGGTTCTCAAGCACACGCCTTAAAGGCGATCCGTGGATCGCAGGCAGTGATGGTGCGCCAGGCTGGATCACTCAGACTCTAGGCCTCAAAAATATCATTGATTCCTCCGATGAATGGCCCGCCGTGAGTTGGGAACATATCGCACAGTCTCAGCCTGACATCATCGTCATCGCCAGCATGGAGAGAAGGCTGTATCCAGCCGATGATGTCGCGGTAAAGCAAGCCTTTCTCAAAAGCGATCCCGTCACACGAGAAATGAACGCGGTTAAGCAGGGTCATATCGTGGTCGTGCCAGCGATGTCACTCAATCCATCCCTGCGCAATGTCGATGCGGTTGAGCTGATCGGTCAGAAGATTGCCGCGTTTAAATAGTATGAATCGGGCTTACCCATTTAAGATCGGCTTTATTTTTCTCGCGGGCTTTATCAGCTTGCCCGTGATGATGATCTTCTCATCCAGCATTGGCGATATGCCCATCTCATTGAGCGCCACTTTCCAGGCGATCACCAACGGGGTGGGCTTGACGCATTATGATCTCCCTCCCGTTGAAGCTGGCATCGTCTGGCAATATCGGATGAGCCGGGCCTTTATGGCCGCCTGCAGTGGAGGTGGCTTAGCGATTTGTGGCCTGGTGTTGCAATCGTTGTTAAGAAACCCGCTGGCGGAACCCTACCTGTTGGGTATCTCTGCGGGTGCTTCCACCGGGGCCGTAATGGTGATGCTGCTGGGTATTGGCAGCGGCGTGTTGACGGTTGGCAGCGGTGCCTTTGTCGGCGCTTGCCTGGCGTTTGGCTTGATTATTTTGCTCTCAAGAGGGATGGGGGAAAACACCGGGCGCATCATTTTGGCCGGTATTGCCGGAACACAGCTGTTCAATGCGCTCACGTCTTACATCGTCAGCACATCAGCCAATGCGGAGCAATCGCGCGGTGTGATGTTTTGGCTCTTAGGCAGTTTAAGCGGCGTTCGCTGGCCAGATGCCGTTCTGTGCGCCATCGTCATCGTCAGCGGATTTGGGGTGATCATGTGCTATGCACGCACGCTGGACACGTTTTCATTTGGTGTCGATGTCTCGGTAACGTTAGGTACTCCGGTTGTGAAAGTGCGGGTGGTGTTGCTGTTGATTACGGCATTCATCACGGCGGTGATTGTCAGCTCAATTGGGGCGGTGGGATTTGTCGGATTGGTCATCCCGCACGTGACCCGCATGCTGGTTGGACAGCGACACCTTATCACCCTTCCCGTGACATTCCTGTCGGGCTGCCATTTCATGATCCTTGCCGACTTGATGTCGAGAACGTTGATCGCACATCAGGTTTTACCCATCGGCGTGGTGACTGCATTAGTGGGCGCCCCTGCTTTTGCCTTCCTTATCTATCAACGAAAGGGCAACTAAACGATGACGATATCGGTCAGTGACCTTAGCGTCCAACTTCAAGCGCGTCGCATCCTCACCACGGTCTCCTTCGACGCAGCTCAGTCTGCAACCGTAGGTTTGCTTGGGCCCAACGGTTCAGGAAAATCTACGCTACTGCGTGCGCTGGCTGGGCTAATGCCTGATACAGGCGCGAAGATAACCCTTGGCGAACTGAGGCTGAATCAACTTTCGCGCAATCAGCTGGCGCGTAAACTGGCCTTTGTCCCACAACACGCCGAGGCCGATGATGAACTCACGGTGATTGACATTATTCGTCTCGGGCGCACACCTCATCGTGGCGCATTCCAGTTCTGGACGGCAGAGGATGCCAGCGCCGTGGACGAGGCGGTGGCGTTAATGCAACTGGAAAATTTGGTCGACCGCTGCTGGCAACGATTATCCGGCGGTGAGCGCCAGCGTTGCCAAATCGCCCGCGCACTGGCGCAAAAACCGGATGTTTTGCTGCTGGATGAACCCGTCAATCACCTGGACATCCAATTCCAGCTTGAATTGATGCGTCTTATCTCTTCGCTGCCCGTGACGGTGGTGATTGCTCTTCACGATCTGAATCTGGCGGCAAAATATTGCCAACACCTTGTGGTACTCGATCAGGGTCGCGTGGTTTCAACGGGTAAGCCCAAAGCCGTCCTCACACCCGAACGCATACACACAACGTGGCGGGTTCAGGCGCAGATCACCACATCAGCACAGGGTGCGCTCAATATTCAATACGTATGAGTCAGCGCTTGAAGCCCACGGCTATACAGTCATCAGGAAACGGTATGTTCAGTAACAAAATATTCTTGCAATAATGGACTGCCACAATCGTGGTTGCAGTACATACACGCGCGTCACCTACGAGATTATTCGATAGCCGCTGCTATCAAGCCCGCCAATGGCGGGCTTTTTTTCGTGCATGATGCAGCCGTTTTAGACACCGACCTCACACCGCTGTGCTTAAACTGCAGCCTGTAATGCGTCTTTCACCATTATCAGCGCTTTATCAAACTGTGCATCAGGGATAGTGAGCGGATAAAGGAAACGAATGACGTTGCCATGCGGCCCGCAGGTCAGCAACAGCAAGCCTTGCGCCAGCGCCTGCTTTTGCACGGCCTGAGCTGCCGACGCAGAAGGCGCACCGGTGGCAGGATCGCTGAATTCAGCGGCAATCATCGAACCCACACCCCGCACATCGCTTAATGCCGGGCAAGTTTCTACGGCACTCTCCAGCACCGAACGCAGTTTGGCTCCCAGATGAACTGCACGTTCACACAGCTTTTCTTCACTGATGGCATCAATCACCGCATGGGCGGCGGCGATGGAGAGAGGATTACCCGCATAGGTCCCGCCCAGACCACCCGGCAGCGGGCTGTCCATGATGGCAGCTTTACCGGCCACGGCGGAGAGCGGCATCCCGCCCGCCAGGCTTTTCGCCATGGTCATCAGATCGGCCTGATGATGATAATGCTGCATGGCAAACAGTTTGCCAGTACGGGCAAAACCGCTTTGCACTTCATCGGCGATCAAAACAATGCCGTGTCGATTGCAGATGTCACGCAGCGCCTCGACAAATTCGGCAGGCGCAACGTTAAACCCGCCCTCACCCTGCACCGGTTCGAAGATTATTGCGGCAACCTGCTGTGGATCGATATCGCACTGGAACAGCGACTCTAACGAGCGAATGCTGTCCTGCACGCTGATACCGCGTGCTTCTGAAGGATAAACGGCATGGAACACCGAGCCGGGGAATGGACCAAAACCGATTTTATACGGCTTAACCTTTCCGGTCAGCGCCATGGTCATGTAGGTACGGCCATGGAAACCGCCACCGAATGCGATAACGCCAGGGCGTCCGGTGTGACAACGGGCGATTTTAATCGCGTTTTCCACCGCTTCTGCACCGGTGGTAAAGAATGCGGTTTTGGTCTCGCCTTCAATTGGCGTCAGCTCATTGATTTTTTCAGCCAGACCGACATAACTCTCGTAAGGGACAATTTGATAGGCGGTATGGGTAAACTGTGCCAGCTGTTTCTCAATCGCCTCTACCACTTTGGCGTGGCGATGTCCGGTATTCAATACGGCGATGCCGGCGGCGAAATCGATATATTCCGCGCCCTCTACATCCGTGATCGTGGCATTGTCCGCCTGCTGCGCGTAGAAATCACACATGACGCCCACGCCGCGTGGGGTAGCACGCTGACGACGCTGATTAAAATCAGAGTTTTTCATTGTTCGAACCTTCTGTTCAAGCGATACGATGCCTGCCATAAATATTCAGGCATGAATGCAATTTATTAATAATTACTTTAATTGTTCGTCGAGTTTCTTCGAGTCGTAATAATCACCTTGATAAGTGATTTTTCCCTCGTTCACTTTAATATATGAAACACCGTGAAATTTAATCGGTTTATTGGTTGCCGGACTACCCGCCCATTCACCGCTGTTGACGCCGGAGAACACCCATTCGAAAGCCACAATGTCATGGTTATAAACGGGTTTACCGATCATCTGCCATTTCAAATCCGGCACACCATCAATAAAGGCTTTAATGACATTTTTCTCGGCATCGCTATTGCCTTTTACCGGGGTGCCGACGGCCGCATCATAATAGGTCACATCTTTTGCCAGGTAGGTTCCGGCCTTGTGGGCATTATGCTGATTCCATGCGCCCATATACTCTTTCACCACCTCCAGCGGTGTTTGGCTGGCAAAACAGCTGGAAGAAACAAACAGTGCCACCACCATTGCGATCTTTTTCATGTTGATTCTCCACCGTTAAGATAAGTCGCTCATGACATGTTTAATGCGGGTGTACTCTTCTAAGGAGTACGCAGAAAGGTCTTTGCCGTAGCCTGACTTTTTAAATCCGCCATGCGGCATCTCCGCACAGAGAGGAATATGGTTGTTGATCCAGACCGTGCCGAAATCGAGTTCACGGCTAAATAGCTGCGCCCGACGGTGATCGCGCGTCCAGACGCTGGCCGCCAGACCGTATTCCACGTCATTCGCCATCGATAACGCTTCACTTTCAGACGCGAAAGATTGAATTGTCATCACCGGTCCAAACACCTCGTGCTGGATAGCTTCGTCTTTCTGCTGCAGCCCAGAAATAATGGTGGGTTCGAAATAGAAGCCAGGTCCGTTACCTGCTTTGCCGCCGGTTTCAACGCGCGCGTGCGCAGGCAGACGGGCGATAAAACCTTTCACCTGTTCCAACTGATTTTGGCTGTTGAGCGCACCATAAAAAGCGTCGGTATCATCAGGCTGGCCGAAACGCAGACTGCGCGCTTCACTGACTAATTTATCGAGGAAATGGGGATAAATTGCCTCTTCAACCAGAATACGCGTAGCGGCAGTGCAGTCCTGACCGGCATTAAAGAAGCCAGCGGCGCAAATGGTTTTCACCGCTTTGTCTACGTCAGCATCGCCAAACACAATCACCGGTGCTTTACCGCCCAGTTCCAGATGTGCTTTGGTCAGATTGGCTGCCGCTGATGCCGCCACCTGTAAACCGGCGCGTACCGAACCGGTGATTGACACCAGCGAAGCATCGGTATGCGACACCACCAGCGAGCCACTCGCGGCTTTACCCAACACCACATTGATGGCACCAGGCGGGAAGAAGGGAGCCGCTAACTCGGCCAGCAGCAAGGTGCTGAGTGGTGTGGTATCACTGGGTTTTAACACCCCAGTATTTCCCGCTGCCAGCGCGGGGGCGATCTTCCATACCGCCATCATAAATGGGTAGTTCCATGGCGTGACCTGGCCAACGATACCCAGCGGCTCGCGGCGAATGGTGGAGTTAAAGCCCGCCATATATTCACCCGAGGCCTTGCCTTCCTGACAGCGGGCGGCACCGGCAAAAAAACGAATCGCATCGCAGGAACCGGCGATCTCTTCCTGACGGATAAAGTGCTTTAACTGACCGGTCTCCTCGCTCTGGATATCAACGATACGCTCACAGTTCTGCTCGACCGCATCCGCCAGATGCAGTAACGCGCGCTGGCGCTCACTCGGCGTACTCTTTTTCCAGATTTGAAAAGCGCTTTTGGCGGCGGCATAGGCCGCGTTGACATCTTCTTCATTAGCAAGGGGGGATAATGCATAGACTTCACCGCTAACCGGGCTGACCAGTTCGAAAGTCTCACTGCCAGAACCCTCACAGAAGGCTCCATTGATAAAGTGTTTTATCTTACGCATGCGACAGGCTCCTTTAATCATATAACATATTATGTTTTATCATTATGATCACAAATCAGGCAACGTTTCTTTCACATTAATTTGATTGCACTCGCATATTTGCGGGTTCACAGATCCGAGAGAGGCTGTTTGAGCAGCTGTTGGTTTAAGCTGCTGATTGCGTTGCTTATCACAGTTTTCCGTCGCAACCAGATAAGGCAACTCATTGTTTCCAATGTGGATGTTTTATGTTATGAATGTGCATCTTGCCTCCCCAACACGAATAAGAAATCACGAGGACTATGATTACTCATGCAGTGATTTTTTCCCCTATTGGGCAGTCCAGTCGTTCCGATCAAATCGTGCAGCGATTGGCCAACGCTATCGTTTCAGGTTTACTTGAAGCCAATGAGCAACTGCCGAATGAAGCGGATTTGGCCCGAATGATGGGCGTCTCACACATCACGATTCGCGAAGCGCTGAACACCCTGCGCGCCAACGGTCTGGTTTACACCGTGCGCGGGCGAAACGGTGGCAGTTTTGTTGCCAACAGCATCGATAAGCAGACATCGAGTCAACATCCGTTCAATTTGATCAGCACGGAATATCTGTCTGATTTGGGTGAATGGCACTGTGCGATTTTCTGCCATGCCGCAAGATTAGCGTCCACCCGCATGACAGCCAGCGACATCGCCACGCTCACGCAATTTGTTGATATCCTGGAGCAGGCATCCAGCGCAGAAATGCGCAGCCAGGCAGATATGCGTTGTTTGTTGACGATTGCTGCGAATTCGCAATCGGCGAGAATTGCCAGCCAGGAGTTGATTATCCAATCTGAATGGGCGTCTCTGGTCACACTTTTATATAAGTCAGATGCGGCTCATCACACTACTGTCGATATTTATCGCAAGTTATTGACCGCATTTCGCGGTCATGATGAACTGGCTGCGGTTAATCTGGCGAGTGCGCTGATTAATGAATTAACGTCAAAACTCATTGAATATAAAATAAGCTTTAAAGAGATTATGTGAGGAGAGAAGAGTGAGTGATGTCAATAACCAAGAGCGGATCGTGAATACATTGGAAGCGCTATTCGCTGCAGTGACGCTCTCGACGAAACATCTCTCTGCTTACGTTAATCAGACCCTTGCCACGATTCCCGTAGCGGGCATCGCATCTGATAAACAGCGTGAGAGTAGCCTGCGTAAAAGCCTCTACCCTTCAATCGAAAAAATCCTGCTGGAGAGCCAGTTCTGTTCTGGCGCGGGGTTTGCCAGCCATCTGGCAACGGAAAACCTTGCTCAACCCTATTGGTTCCTCGAATGGTGGTTTAAAAATCCGAAGAGCAATCAACAATCCTGCTTAGATCTCGATCAGGCCACGCAGCAGCGGCTGGATTTTAGTACGTTTGAATGGTTTAAAAATACGCCAGATGCCGAGGACGTTTATTTACACGGCCCGTATGTGGATTATGTTTGCACCTCAGCGTATACCATTACAGCCGCGTCTCCTGTGGTGATTGACGGAAATATGGTGGGCGTAGCAGCGGTAGATATATTAGTCAGCCGTATTGAGGAAGCCTTATTGCCTATTGTGAAGCAAAGTAGCAGCAAGATTGTTATGACCAATAGCGAAAATCGCGTGATATTTTCCAGCCATTTGCACTATCGCACCGGCTCGTTGCTGAATATCGATGCATCCTATCAGACCACGCAAAACGGCTTTTGCAAAATCTATTTCCTGTAAAACCCTGCCGCCCTTAGCGGCAGGGTGCTGATTAAAACGAAATCATTTTACCCGGTGCCAGTTTGGCGCTGATGCCAAGCAGCGTCTTCGCCAGCGGAATGGCCACCGGAGCCAGTTTTCTGCCAATCATTAACGGTGTGTGTTTGATCGCCGTTAGCATTGAAAAATCGCTGTTGGTATTGACGATATCATCACGAATCGCTTTACCAATGCGTACTGTCTGCGCGATGCCATGTCCACTCCAGCCATGTACTGAATAGATCTTGCCGTTCTTGCCGCCTTTCCGGCAATCGGTGGCGCCATTAAGGGTGAGATCCGTGGTACCGCTCCAGGCAAAATCGAGCTGTAGCTCTTCATGTTCGGGAAAAACCGCCCGCAAGCGTGAGGTCAGGTAATCGACCGTGCGGGTATCGTCCCAGCGCATACCTGTGCCCTGGCCACCAAATAGCAGACGCTCATTTCGCACCGGGCGGTAATAATCAATCTGTAATTGCGTGTCGTACACCGGTTTGCCAGTGGGCAGAAGGCTTTTTGAGCCGCCGCTGACGGGCGACGTGACGCCGACATAGGTATAGAAAGGAATGGTGGTGGCGTTATTCTCGTTCAGCAAAGTATGTGTCGCATCATGAACCGCAATCACCACGCCTTTGGTTGCGGTAATGACACCTGCGGCGGTGTGAACGCGCGTCACACTCCCGACTTCCTCAATCCGTATCACTTCACTCTGCTCATGAACCTGCCCGCCGTTCAGCACAAAGCCATAAATCAGACCGCGATTGAGCGCCAGAGAGTGAATCTGTCCGCCAAGGTCGTCTAACACGCCGCCGTAATAGGCATCGGATTTGATATGCTCCTGCAACTCATAGCCGCCAAGCACGGCCACATGGTCATCCCCCAGGAAGCGACGCGCATCCGCCGCCTGCACCAGCGCGTTCATATGGCCGGGATGAATGGCGGCGGTAATGTGCCCGCGTTGACGATCCAGATCGAGGTGATAGCGGCTGGCGATATCATCAATCAGCGACATGGCTTCGGTTGAGGTGAAATGCCACAGGCGCTTCGCTTCATCGATACTGAGATTATCCAGCATTGACTCCGCCTCCCAGCGGGCCAATCCCGGCGTCAGTTGCCCGCCGTTACGTCCAGACGCCCCCGATCCAATGGCGTTTTTTTCCAGCAGTACCGTTTCGATACCGGCTTCTGCCAGATGCAGCGCCGTCGAGGCCCCCAGCAACCCGCCGCCAATGACTACGAATTCACACTCTTTATCACCTTCCAGCGGGGCAAATGTTGTCCAGGGGGCAAGCGTCGACTCGTAGTAATTGGCCGGATTTCCCGGATCGATATTCTCTGTTTCATCACACTCTCTGACCCAGTTCCAGTCGCCATTGATGGCGGTCTGACTCGGTCGCGAAAATTTTGCATCACGCATTAATACAGGTTTAATTAAATCAGGCTGTCTGCTCATTGATTATTCTCGGTTCGTTAATCGCACCACAGGAAGATTCACTGTGAGTTGCACTACTTTTTCACTCGGAAATCATCACTTCACGTTGGGTAACACTGCAGTAAATAATCCAGCTAATCCCTAACACCGCCCAAATAGATCCCAGCATAAAGGCATCATGATCGAGGTTGACCCACATCATCGCCACACACGCCAGGCCACACACCGGCAGCACCATATTTCTGAACAAATCACTGAAGGTACTGATTTGTTTATCGACAAAAACGAATTTCACGATAACTGAAAGGTTCACGGCGCTAAACGCCACCAGCGCACCAAAACTAATTAATGAAACGGCAGTATCTAAATCAAAAAAGATCGAGCTGAGCGAAATAAAGCCGGTTAATAATACACAGTAAAGCGGATTACGCGTTTTCGGATGGATGTAACCAAATACCGGTGCGGTAACCGGATTGTTTTTCCCCATAATATGCAGCAGTCGTGCTGCACTGGCGTGCGAGGCGAGCGCAGAAGCCACGGTGTTCAATAAAATACCCAGCAGAAATAGCGTCTGGAAGAATCGGCCACCCACGTATAAAACAATTTCCGGCATCGCTTCCATCGGATTTTTAAACATGGCGTTATCGGGGTAGTAAAGCTGAATAAACCATGCCGCGAGGAAGAAAATTGCTCCCCCGATTAATGCGGTATAAAACACCGCTTTGGGGATGACATTTTCGGGCTGGTCCGTTTCATCAGATAGCGTGGTCACAGCATCAAAACCGAGGAAGGAGAAACAGAGTACGGCAGCACCGCTAATTAGCGGGAGAATACTGGCATTGCCATTGAACAACGGCGTGACCGTTAAAACGCGGCCAGTCCCGTAGGCGGTATCCAGATCGTGAACCACCAGGTAAACAAACACACCCATCAAAATAACCGGCATGCCGACAAACAGAAAATTAACGTTGGCCAAAATTTTAATGTTGCAGCAATTAATATAGGTAATCAACGTGGTGAAAGCGAGGATGGAGATCCACGGTGGAATGGCGGGCAACAACGTTTGCAAATAGATGCCTGCCAGCAGTGAGTTAATCATCGGCAGAAAAATATAATCTAACAGCGATGACCAACCCACCAGAAAGCCCAGGTTGTTGCCACAGACATTGCGTGCGTAAGTATAGGCCGAACCTGCACTCGGATAGAGTTTCACCATGCGGCCATAACTCAGTGCGGTAAATAACACCGCTGCCAGCGCCAGTAAATAGGCTAACGGCACACGGCCTTCAGTCAATTTCGAGACAATGCCGAAGGTATCAAATACCGTCATCGGCGTCATATAGGCGATACCAATAATAATCACTTGCCAGATGGATAAATTTGTCTTTTTTCTTGAATTCAGGCTCATAATAATTCCTATTCAATATGTCAGACACGCCGCTCCCTTCGCATGGTATCGGCGATGGAGTGAAAAGAGAGATGAAATGCTTGAAGGGGGTGAGGTGACCCTCACCCGTAACGATTATTCTTTGATTGCACTCAGATCATAATGCTGTTCATTGCTTTTCTGGCTATAAGGTCTGGCAATAAACATATACAGCGCACCTGATCCCACCACAATAAATAAGCCGATTAATACAATCCATTTATCGACGAAACTGCCCTCACCCGGCTGAACCAGCAAATAGATACCGCTCAGCCCATACATCAGCGCCAGAATATTGACCCAGATGCCCCAGCGACCAATATGCCATTCACCCTGCGGCTTCCACCCTTGCAGACGTTTACGCAGTGCCGCTAAGACCACCATCTGGAAGGAGATATAGATCCCCGCTACGGCAAAGGCGGTAATTCGCGCCAGGTTATCGGGCTGATAGTAAACCCAGATGCAAATCAACAGCGGTAAGGCACAGCTGACAATCATGGCGTTGTCGGGCACATCGTGCTTGGAAATTTTCGCCATCCAGTTGCTGCCGGGCAGCATCTTGTCACGCGAGAAAGAGAACAGCAGTCTGCTAAGCGCTGCCTGCAGCGAGAGGATGCATGACAGCATGGCAATCACCGCCACCACGATAAAGATCTTCTCGCCCATCGGCCCCAACGCGTTATTCAGAATCTCAGGGATCGGGTTCTGGATTTTGCCCGACACGATGTCGTGCAGATTAGGATAGGACAACAGATAACCCAATACCGAAATCACCGCCGAAATCGCGCCAAACACAATGCTCAGAATCATCGCGACAGGAATTTTCCGGCTGGCGTTCTGCACTTCTTCCGCCACGTTACCGCAGGCTTCAAAACCGAAGAACATAAACAGACCGAGCAATGACGCCGACATAAAGGCACCCATGTAGCCACCGCTGGCATTCACACCCATCGAATCAAAGATCACACTGATTGGCTGCATGCGATGGAACAGCAATAAATAGATACCCAACGCAATCACACTGACAATCTCACACCAGAAACCGATACGCGCCACGCGTGCCAGGTTTTTAGTTCCGGAGAGGTTGATGGCCATCATCATTAACAGCAACACCACCGACGTCATCAGTAAATTAATCGCCGTTTGCTCATAGCCTAATAACGAGGCAACAAAGGTTGAGCTGTATTCGGCGATTGAGGTGATGGTCACCACCAGCGCCCAGAGATAAACCCAGGCGGCAATCCACGCATATTTCTTGCCCCATAAAATACGCGACCACGGATACAAACCACCGGTAATTGGATATTGAGACGCCACTTCACCAAATACCATTGCCACCAGAAGTTGCCCCCCTGCCGCGATCAGTATCCACCAGATTGAGGGCGGACCGGCAAGCGTCATGGCGAGAGCAAACAGGGAGTAGACGGCGGTGAGAGGGGATAAATAGGTAAAACCCAATGAGAAGTTGGACATCAAACCGATCGATCGTTTGAATTTTCGCGCTTCATGCTCGGTTGTATTGCGGGTATTTCCTGACGGGATAGTACTCATCAACGCCTCCAGAACCTTGACTGTAATGTTATGTCAGTATTTATAAAACATAATATGTTATATGTATATTGTGCGATGTCACAGTTTTGTTAAGTGACATATAACTCAATGTTAAATAGTGACTTTTCTGTTTATAGGGGATTCTTATGACATGCAGGAAGGTGGAAACGCGGGCAGAAGAAGGGACTTTCGTCGATCAAATGTGGTAGCTGGGCGGCCGCAACCGCCCTCAAAATATTCAAATACCGTGTAACTTCGCCAGCGACCACATGCGCTCCGCAGCCACATCCGCGTTATTCAACAAACCAGCCTCATCCGCCAGTCTAAAGGCTTCAGAGTAGTGCGTCAGACTGCGCGCACTCTGCATGCCGCCCAGCAAGGTGAAATGCTTCTGATGGCCATTCAACCAGGCCAGGAACACGATGCCCGCCTTGTAATACTGCGTGGGTGCCGAGAACAAATGGCGTGCCAGCGGCACTGTCGGTGCCAGAATCCGTTCAAAGGTGGCGCGATCGCCCTGCGCCAATGCATGCAGTGCGCTGGTGGCGGCTGGTGCAATGCCGTCGAGAATGCCCAGCAGCGCATGCGAGAAACCTTGCTCATCCCCGGCGATCAGTTCGGGATAGTTAAAGTCATCGCCGGTATACATTTTGACGGAAGCCGGTAGCTGGCGACGCATCTCTATTTCACGATCTTTATCCAGCAGAGAGATTTTTATCCCCTCCACTTTTGCCTGATTTTCGCGTATCACCGCCAGACAGACCTCCATCGCACTGTGAATCGTCGCGCTACCCCAATAACCGCGTAGTGCGGGATCAAACATGTCCCCCAGCCAGTGCAAAATAACTGGCTCACGCACCTGGCGCAGAAGCGTGCTGTAAACGGTGATGTAATCCTCTGGCCCCTTAGCAATGGCGGCGAGCGCGCGAC
>NZ_CAJCKS010000008.1:0-58538 GCF_903970985.1 Pantoea sp. ME81
GTGCATGCACCCATCCTTGCGGATAAGCCACTCTAACTTGCCATTCTCCTCCACTTCTGAGAAGCGCATCACCGTCCAGGATTTGGCGGTAAGATCCGCTGGGTTGTCATACACCCCAACGTTATGCCCAACCTCATCGCGGATGTCGTTCCACTCTGAACACGCCACCTGGCAGGCTTTGCAACCGATGCAGGTGGTGACGTCGATCAGCTTCGCCACCTCCTGCTGATGATTACGCGCCTGCGGGGCAGGCGTGAAACCATTGGTGGCGGAGCGGCGGATAATGTCTTGCGATTGATAAGCCATCTACGTTCTCCTACACCTTCTCAACGTTAACCAGGAACGCCTTAAACTCCGGCGTTTGCGTGTTGGCATCACCGACAAACGGCGTCAGGGTATTGGCGATAAAGCCTTTCTTCGCAATGCCCTGATAGCCCCAGTGAATCGGAATGCCGACGGTATCGACGGTTTTGCCATCCACATCGAGCGGACGCAGGCGTTTGGTGACCACCGCTTTGGCTTTGATGTAACCGCGATTGGAGCTCACTTTCACCGTATCGCCCTGCACGATGCCCAGCTTGTTGGCCAGTTTCTCGCCAATCTCCACAAACTGCTCCGGCTGCGCGATGGCATTCAGCAACGCGTGTTTGGTCCAGTAGTGGAAATGCTCGGTGAGACGATACGTGGTGCCGACATACGGGAAGTGCTCGGCTTTACCCATCGCCGCCAGATCGTCTTTGAATACGCGTGCTGCCGGGTTCGAAATGACGTTCGGATGCAGTGGATTCGTGCCGAGTGGCGTTTCAAACGGCTCGTAGTGTTCCGGGAACGGACCTTCGGCCATTTTATCGAGCGCGAACAGGCGGCCCATGCCTTCTGGCTGCATGATAAACGGCCCGACGTTGCTGCCCGGTGCGGCGGTGCTGTAGTCCGGAATATCCATGCCGCCCCACTTGCTGCCATCCCATTTGAGGATTTGCCGTTTCGGATCCCACGGATTGCCCTGTGGATCGGCCGATGCACGGTTGTAGAGGATGCGACGATTGAGCGGCCATGCCCAACTCCAGTTCAGCGTATTGCCCAATCCACTCGGATCGGTGTTATCACGCCGCGCCATCTGGTTGCCATCTGGCGTCCAGCTGCCCGCAAAAATCCAGCAGCCGCTGCTGGTGGTGCCGTCATCTTTCAACTGCGCAAAGCTACTGAGCTGCTGGCCTTTTTTCACCAGCAACGTGCCTTTGTCATCGAACACATCCGCCAGCGCTTTGCCGTTGCTCTCCATCGCCACTTCTTCCGAAGCAGGGTTATCAGGCGTCTGGTAGTTCCACGTCATGTTCAGCACCTGTTCGGGCAAGGCACCGCCCTCACTGGCGTACATTTTGCGCAGACGGCTGTAAATGCCGGAGAGAATTTCGCCATCGTTCAGCGCTTCGCCCGGCGCATCCTGACCTTTGAAGTGCCACTGCAGCCAGCGTCCGGAGTTGACGATGGAGCCATTCTCTTCCGCGAAGCAGGTGGAGGGCAGGCGGAACACTTCGGTCTGAATCTTCGCCGGATCGACATCGTTAAACTCACCGTGGTTTTGCCAGAAGGTCGAGGTTTCGGTGTTGAGCGGGTCGATGGTCACCAGGAACTTCAGCTTCGACAGTGAATCGATCACTTTGCGTTTGTTCGGGAATGAGGCCACCGGGTTAAAGCCCTGGCAAAGATAGCCATTCACTTTGCCCTGCGACATCATCTCGAAGTACTGCAAAACGTCGTAGCCTTTGTCCCATTTCGGTAACCAGTCGAATCCCCAGCTGTTCTCTGCTTGCGCTTTGTCGCCAAAGAAGGCCTTCATCATGCTGACAAAGAATTTCGGGTAGTTACCCCAGTAGTTCACCTGGCCGGGTAGCGTCGGTTTCGGCGTGTTGGCCGCGAGGTAGGTTTGCAGATCGGTTTGTTTCTCCGACGGCAATGTCATATAACCTGGCAAACTTTGCGACAGCAGGCCGAGATCGGTGAGCCCCTGAATGTTGGAGTGACCGCGCAGGGCGTTAACCCCGCCGCCCGCCATGCCCATGTTGCCGAGCAACAGCTGGATCATCGCCATGGTGCGGATATTTTGCGCACCGACCGAGTGTTGCGTCCAGCCCAGCGCATAGAGGAATGAGGTGGTGCGATCGCGCGCGCTGGTCTCACCGATCAGCTCGCAGACGTGCAGGAAGTCCTCTTTCGGCGTGCCACAGATGCGTGACACCATTTCTGGCGTGTAGCGGCTGACGTGTTGCTTGAGGAGATTCCACACACAGCGTGGATGTTGCAGGCTGTCATCACGTTTGGCAAAGCCGTCATCGCCCAGCTCATAGTTCCAGCTGGTTTTGTCATACTTGCGATTGGCTTCGTCGTAGCCGCTGAACAGGCCGTCATCAAAATGATAGTCTTCGCGCACTATCAGGCTGGCGTTGGTGTACGCCTGCACATATTCATGCTGGATTTTGTCATTTTGCAGCAGCCACAGCAGCACGCCCGACAGGAAAGCAATGTCGGTGCCGGAACGGATCGGCGTGTAAAAGTCTGCCACCGATGCCGTACGCGTGAAGCGAGGATCGATAACAATCAATTTGGCTTTGTTGTGAATCTTGGCTTCCATCGCCCAGCGGAATCCCACAGGATGCGCTTCAGCGGCGTTGCCACCCATCACAACGATCAGATTGGCATTACGGATGTCGACCCAGTGGTTGGTCATCGCACCGCGACCAAATGTTGGAGCAAGACTTGCTACCGTTGGTCCGTGTCAAACGCGTGCCTGGTTGTCGACCGCTAACATGCCGAGCGATCGGGTAAATTTTTGGGTTAAATAGCCAGTTTCATTGCTGGATGCGGATGCACACAGCATGCCTGATGAGAGCCAGCGGTTCACGGTAACGCCTGCGGCGTTTTGCGCGATAAAGTTGGCGTCGCGATCCGCTTTCAGCAGTTTAGCGATACGATCAAAGGCGTCATCCCAACTGATACGCTGCCATTTATCGGAGCCTGGCGCGCGGTATTCGGGGTAGTGCAGGCGGCTTTCACTGTGGACAAAATCCAGCAGGCCAGCGCCTTTCGGACACAATGCGCCACGGCTCACCGGATGATCCGGATCGCCTTCAATGTGGAAAATGGTCTCTTTGGCGTTTTTCGCGCCGTCACCGAGGCTATACATTAATAAGCCACAGCCCACTGAGCAGTAGGTGCAGGTGTTACGGGTTTCGCGGGCACGCAGCAGCTTATACTGTCGCGTTTCCGCCAGCGCCACCTCTGGCGTGAAGCCGAGGAGTGCTGCCGATGTTCCTGCCATACCGCCAGCACAGATTTTGAAGAATTTTCTTCGGCTGACGTTCATGAATAATCCTTGAGTCGACATTGCTACAATTTGCCTGCGTCGTTCAAATGGTCGCTACATGACCTTCACCCATTCGTTTCTGTCGCTTACGGGTGTAAGCTCCCGGTTTGAAGGGGCTTGCTGCCTTGCCACCATCCGCATGACGGGCAAAATTTTTTGTGAAGCGTTGGGCCGAGATTCACAATGACCCAACTAACAGTGTGAGAATAGCAGTAGAATAATACCACTGCTTTAATAGGGTTGTTGTCCGAGGCGAGCAAAGTGAAAGTCAAAGCACAGGAAAGTCATCAGAGTGTGATTGAGATCTCAGGCGCAGTGCAGGCGCCGGTACGTCAGCGGCGTGATATCAGCACGTCTGAAACCGACTGGCTGGCACAAGAGGTGCCGATCGCGCTGGTGTATAACGGCATTTCCCATGTGGTGATGATGGCCACGCCCAACGATCTTGAGGCGTTTGCGCTCGGTTTCTCACTCTCAGAAGGCATTATTGAGAAGCCTGATGAGATTTTCGGCATGGATGTGGTGCCCGGCTGCAACGGTATTGAAGTGCAGATCGAACTCTCCAGCCGACGCTTTATGGCGCTAAAAGAGCAGCGCCGTGCCATGGCGGGCAGAACCGGCTGTGGCGTGTGCGGCGTGGAACAACTCGACCAGATTGGTAAACCGCTGCAACCGTTGCCGTTTACCCAAACCTTCGATCTGGCAAACCTCGATAGCGGGCTGGCGCAACTGCGCAATTACCAACCCATCGGCAATCTCACCGGATGCACGCACGCGGCGGCATGGATGTCGCCGCAGGGGGAATTGCTCGGTGGCTGCGAAGACGTGGGTCGCCATGTGGCGCTGGATAAACTGCTGGGGCATCGTAGCCAGCAGCCGTGGCAGCAGGGCGCGGTGCTGGTCTCCAGTCGCGCCAGCTATGAGATGGTGCAAAAGTCCGCGATGTGCGGGGTGGAGATTTTATTTGCGGTATCCGCTGCGACCCAGCTCGCCGTTGAGGTCGCCGAGCGTTGTCATTTAACGCTGATAGGGTTTAGTAAGCCGGGACGCGCCACGGTGTACAGCCATCCGCAGCGCCTGGTTTAAACCACCTGTACCTGTGGCAGCGCCTGCTGGAGCGCAGCTAATGCGCCTGCTTTGGCGGGGCCGCTGTCGCAAATAAGCAAATCCACTTCTCCAATCGGCGCGTACACCGTGCGGCTGATCACCCCCAGCTTGCTGTGATCTGCCAGTAAGAAGGTGCGCGCAGCCTGCTGCACCATGGCACGGGCAATCGCCGCTTCGTGTGGATGGAAACTGCTGGCGCCGTTTTTAGCATCAATGCCAACCGGTGACAGCAGGGCAACGTCGGCGCGATAGCGGTAAATCTCGCTGACCGTGATTTCGCCGCGCGTCTGCTGTGCACCTGCCATCATCATCCCACCGAGCAAAATCACCTGATTATTCAGCGTTTCATGTTCTTCGGCGGCGCTTAGCGCCAGTGCAGCCTGCAAACTGTTAGTGATAATGGTTAAGCCGGCCATGCTGCGCAGCTGCTCCGCCAGCATGGTGGTGGTGGTGCCGGCATCCAGAAACAGCGTCTGGCCCGGCTGCAAGTGCTGTGCGGCCGCCACGGCAATCGCACGTTTCTCTTTGGCTTGAGCACTACGGCGCACTTGCAGCGGTGCTTCCGGCTGGCTATCTACCGCGACTAAACCGCCGTGCACCCGTCGTGCTAAACCCTGCGCTTCCAGCTCAATAATGTCTCGCCGTGCCGTTTCCCGTGAAATACCCAGCTCATTGATAATGCGCTCGGTGCTGACCTGATGCTGCGTGGTCAGCAGGGCTCGAATGCGGTGTAAGCGGGTTTCCTGCAGCATGACTTTTCCCTGTAGCGTAATAATCTGGGCCTAAGCTTACCTGAGTGTCATTACGGCGTCATGTGTATTTGGTTGTATTTGTGTATTTGGTTGCATTTCTCGTTAAAGCAGGCATGATGGTGACAACGGTCACACATCATGCACCCCTTTCACCTTCGCAACGGGAGTTACCATGGCTACACGTTCCACCATCATGGACACCAACAGTTTTCGTGCTGAGCACGCCGACGGTCTGGATGCAGCAACCCGCCAGCTGACGGACAAGCGCAGCAAAGTGTTGGGCGAGTCGTATCGCCTGTTTTATCGTAAGCCGGTGCATCTGGTACGCGGTGAAGGGCAGTATCTGTGGGATGCTGCAGGTAACAAATATCTCGATGTGTACAACAATGTGGCCAGTATTGGCCACTGCCATCCGGCGGTGATCGAAGCGGTGAATCAGCAGATGAAGATGCTGAACACCCACACCCGTTATCTGCACGAACGCATTCTCGATTACACCGAAGAGCTGCTGGCAACCACGCCAGACGCCATCGACCGTGCCATGTATATGTGCACCGGGTCGGAAGCTAACGATTTGGCGATCCGCGTGGCGCGTGCTTTCAGCGGCGGCACGGGCATTATCGTGTCGCAGGAGGCCTATCACGGCACCAGCGATCTCACGTCTGGCGTCTCCCCGGCACTGGGCAGCGGTCAGCCACTGGCGGCCACCACGCGTTTGGTTTCGCCACCCGATGCTTACCGCGTCAACGCACCGGATCTCGGCGAATGGTTTGCCAACGAAATTCAGAAACAGATCGATGACATGAAAGCACACGGCATTAAATTTGCTGGCTTCCTCGCGGATTCGATCTTCTCTTCCGATGGTGTGTTACCGAATCCACGCGGCTTCCTGCAGAAAGCGGTGGATGTGGTGCACGCTAATGGCGGTATCTTCATTGCGGATGAAGTGCAGCCTGGCTTTGGTCGTACTGGCGATGCGTTCTGGGGCTTTGCCCGTCACGGCGTGGTGCCGGATGTGGTGACCACGGGTAAGCCGATGGGTAACGGCATTCCGGTTTCCGGCCTGCTGGCGAAGAGTGATGTGCTGGCGGCGTTTAGTGACGATATCCCTTACTTCAACACCTTTGGCGGTAACCCGGTTGCTATGGCGGCGGCGCAGGCGGTCCTGACGGTGATTAAAGAAGAGGGCTTGCAAGAGCACAGTCGCGTGGTGGGTGCCAAACTGCTCGCCGAGTTGCAGAAGTTAATGGATCGCCATGAAAGCATTGGCGATGTGCGCGGAGCGGGGCTGTTTATCGGCTTCGAACTGGTGCAGGACCGCACCAGCAAAACGCCGGATAAAGCGCTTGCGCTGGATCTCACCGAGAAGCTGCGCGATCACCATGTGCTGACGTCGGTGGCCGGTCCGTACGGCAACGTGCTGAAGCTGCGTCCACCATTGGCGTTCCAGGAATCGGATATTGATTGGCTGGTGGGTGCGCTGGATAAGTCACTGACCGAGCTGGGTCGGTAAAAGGCTAAGGTTGCCCCAAAGCAGTATCAGGAAGATGAAGCGGGTCGCCATTCCTGGCGACCCGGCTGAGAATCTGCACGTTTCACTCAATGTGCACGTGGATGCGCACCTGGAAAGGATTACGCGGCTGCCGTTTCCTCGGCAAAAATACTTTCCATCTTCTGCCACGCCTGCGCCACATCGTCATCCAGATTGAACAAACCTGACGTGCCAACGATAAACACATCCACACCAGAAGCCGCAATCTGCTTAAAGGTGCGCGCATTGCAGGAACCATCAATCTCGGTCAGATAGTGATAACCGTGCTCTTCGCGCATGGCAATCAGCTGGCGAATCTTGTTCAGCGTCTCCGGAATAAATTTCTGCCCCGCAAAGCCAGGATCCACCGACATCACCGTAACCTTATCCAGCAGATGTGCATACTCACGAATGCTCTCGGCAGGTGTCGCCGGGTTTAATACCACGCCGCAGCGACGGCCCGCATCCTTAATCTGAGTCAGCAGGCGGAATATTTTGTTATTCGCGGTTTCGGGATGGAAGCTAATAATATCCGCCCCCGCTTCAATGCACATCGGAATAATATCTTCCGGGTGATTGACCATTAAATGCACATCAATTGGCACATCGGTAATTTTACGCAGGTTCTCAATAAAGAACGGCGATAACGTAATATTTTTAACGTAGCTGCCATCCATAATATCGACATGATAAAAAGCCGCAGTACTATTCATCGCTTCGATCTGTTCACGAAAGCGGGTGAGATCCATACACATTAATGACGGTGAAAATTGAGCGTTCATTGTTTTTTCCTCATTACATAAACAGCGCCCGCAGGCGCTGTGTTATGACATCAATGGAAGAACGAAATAATGTGGCCGAGTACGATGCCGACAATACCGAAGTCCGCGTCGCCGAAGGTGGTCGAAGCAAAGCCCAGGTCGCCCATCAGCGGCAGCAGAATCGCCGGCAGGAAGGAGATCAGCAGCCCTTGTACAAAGGAGCCGACTACCGCGCCACGACGTCCACCCGTGATGTTGCCGTATACACCCGCGGTGGCACCGCAGAAGAAGTGGGGCACCAGACCAGGAACAATCACGCTCAGACCAAACAATGGGCACAGGAACATGCTGATCAGACCGGCGGAGAAACTGCACAGGAAGCCGATGATCACGGCATTCGGCGCGAACGGGAACACGGTTGGGCAGTCCAGCGCCGGTTTGGCGTTCGGTACTAACTTATCTGCGATGCCTTTAAAGGCCGGCACGATCTCGGCAATCACCATACGCACACCGGCGAGGATGATATAAACGCCCGCCGCAAAGGTGATGGACTGAATAATCGCGAACACGATGAAGTTCTGACCGCCGCTCACCTGGCTTTCGGTGAACTCTTTACCCGCCACCAACACCAGCGCGATAAACAGAATCATCATGGTCAGCGAAATCGCGACCGAGGAATCACGCAGGAAGTTGAGGGTTTTCGGCACCTTCAACTCTTCGGTGGATGGACTGCCTTTGCCCACTGCTTTACCGACCAGCGCAGACAGCAGATAACCGGTTGAGCCGAAGTGGCCGAGCGCCAGATCATCCGAATTGGTGATTTTACGTGTGAACGGCTGCAGAATCGCCGGGCACACCACCATCATGGTACCGAGAATCAGTGAACCGATTAGCACCAGCCAGAAGCCATGTACGCCGCCGACGGAAAGAATCACCGCCAGCATCGCCGACATATACAGCGTGTGATGACCGGTCAGGAAGATGTACTTCAGCGGGGTGATACGCGCCAGCAGGATGTTCACCAGCATACCGAACACCATGATCATCGCGGTTTCAGTACCGTAACTCTTCTGCGCCAGCGCGGCCATCGCATCGGTATTCGGCACCACACCCTGAATATTGAATGAGTGCTCAAACAGCTGGCTGAAAATGGTCAGTGTCGCCGCAATCAGGTTGGCCCCGGCGATAAGAATCACAAAGCCCATGATGGTTTTCAGCGTGCCGGAAATCACATCCGACACCGGTTTCTTTTGCAGTAATAAACCAATCAGGGAAAAAAGGCCGACAAGTATTGCGGGTGTTCCGAGAACATCCTTGATGATAAATTGCAGCATAATTACTCCATGTGAGTAAAATCGGGCTATTACAGATTTTCCGCCAGGATTTCTTTAATTTTGGCGTTATCTAATAAATTCGTCAGGCCAAATACCTGCGCACTATGCCCGGATAACTGATCGGCAATATCTTTGGCGCTGATAATGAGGTCGGCCTGTTCAGATTTTGCCGTGGTTAAATCGGTATGGCCCACTTCGGCCTCTTTCCCTAATTCCGCCACAATTTTCTTCACGTTCATTTCCACAATAAAGCTGCTGCCTAAACCATTACCGCACACAATCAGGACTTTTTTCATAATAGGATTCTCTGGTGGTTAATTTGTAATAACAGCTTCAATCGCTGGTAGGGTTGCCGCCGTCAGCAACTGCTGCAGGCGAGATTCGTCACTGAATACTTCGGCTAACGCTGTGATCATCTGGATATGATCGTCGCCGGAAACGGCGCACAGCATAATCACCACATGCACCGGATCGTTTTCATCCGCTGCAAAGCTCACACCGTTCTTCACATGCAGCAACGACAAGCCATTCTTACGCGCGCCCTGTTCCGGACGGGCATGCGGCATCGCCAGGCCGGGTGCCAGTACGTAATAAGGCCCCAGTTCGGCATGCGAAGTGAAGATGGCATCAAGATAGGCTGGGGTAATCGCGCCTTCAGCCAGCAGCGGCTCAGCGGATAAACGCACCGCCTCCTGCCAGTTGCTGACCTGATCTACGATGCGGATATGTTGCGGTGTCAGCCATTGAGTGAGCATCAGTAATTCCTGGTTATTCGTCGATGGAGTGCACTTTAGGTGATTTTCTCAGCGTTTTTCTGTGATGTTTGTCGCAAAAGTTAGCGCTAACACGAGTGTTGTTAAAAACTGTGTTATCGCTAACATTTTTGTGCAGCCCGTTTGTCATCGTTGCAAGCACCTGACATGCTCCGAGAATCTGAAAATCCTCAGCAGGTGAGGCGTGCCCGAATCTGTGGTGATTAACGTGGCACGTTGACGCATTTGGTTTTAAGCTGCGTGCGGGCATTTGTAGCGAGTCAGTTAGGAGAAGGCATGGCAGAGAAAAAACGGCGCGGTACCGGCAAAAGCACACTGGCCGATGTTGCCCGTTTGGTCGGCGTGAGCACCATGACGGCATCACGTGCGTTACGCATGCCGGAAAAGGTCTCGCCTGAAATCCGCGCCAAAATTGATGCGGCCGTCGCCGAACTGGCTTACGTGCCCAATATCCAGGCGCGTAATCTGGCGTCGGCATCGTCGAAGCTAGTCACCATGGTGGTGCCTTCGTTCGCCACGCCGGGCAGCGCGATTGTGTCGGAAGCGCTGCAAGAGATCCTGCGTCCGCAGGGCTACAACATGATGCTGGCGGAAGCCAACCACTCGGCGGCGGAAGAGAGCGAGTTGATCGAGATGCTGCTCTCGTATAATCCGGCGGCGATGGTGCATTTCAACTTCGACAATGCCGCTGAAGCTCATCGTTTGCTGAGTAATTCCGGCCTGCCGGTGATGGATATCGGCGGGGTGCATCAGGAATCTGCGGGTATTAGCATTGGTGTCGATTACGCTAAAGCGATTCGCCAGCTGGTGCAGAGTTTGGTGGAACGTGGCTATCGCCATCTCGGCTTGTTGTGTACGCAAACCAATACCACGATTTTCCGCCAACTGCTGAATGGCTGGCATAGCGGCATGCTGGCATCAAATCAGGCGCCGCACCGCGTGGTGACCTCGCCGAAAATGCCGACCTTTGCCGCTGGACATAGCCTGCTGGCGGAGATCCGGCTGACCTGGCCGGAACTGGATGTGCTGATTTGTACCAGCGATGAAGTGGCGTGCGGTGCCATCATGGCTTGCCACGCCGCAGGCATCTCCATTCCCAGCCAGCTGGCGATTGCCAGCATCGGTGGCGGCCCATTGGCAGCAGTCTGCTCACCGCCGCTCACCAGCGTTGTCCTGCCTTATGAAGAGATGGGGCGCATGGCGGGCAAGCGCTTACTTTCCGCATTGAAAGGCGATGAGCCTCCTGCCATCAACGAACTGCCGGCACAGCTCAAACTGCGTGCCAGCACCCACAAGATGTAATCCTGCGGCATCGCGTGCATGAGATGTGACTCTGCGTGCGGTGCTTTTCCCAGATTCATCAAATCCTTATCATTACTAAGGCATTGATAACCCTTTTACCGATCATGATTTTAACTATAATGATCCGACTGCTTACGCGGCACCCTGCTAAGGTGATGCTGCAAAACACTAAATGGAGAGGAAGAACATGAGTTATTCACTGCCATCCCTGCCTTACGCGTACGACGCACTGGAACCACACTTCGACAAGCAGACGATGGAAATCCATCACTCTAAACACCACCAGGCTTACGTTAACAACGCGAATGCAGCGCTGGAAGGTACCGAATTCGCTAACCTGCCGGTTGAAGAATTGATCGCTAAACTGGATCAGCTGCCAGCAGATAAAAAAGGTCCACTGCGTAACAACGCAGGCGGCCACGCTAACCACAGCTTCTTCTGGAAAGGCCTGAAACTGGGCACCAGCCTGCAAGGCGAACTGAAAGCCGCTATCGAAAAAGATTTCGGCAGCGTTGAAGCTTTCCAGGCTGAGTTCGAGAAAGCCGCTACCACCCGTTTCGGTTCAGGCTGGGCGTGGCTGGTGAAAAAAGGCGATAAACTGGCTGTGGTTTCAACCGCTAACCAGGATAGCCCGCTGATGGGTGAAGCCATCTCTGGCGCATCCGGTGAGCCAATCATTGGTCTGGATGTGTGGGAACACGCTTACTACCTGAAGTATCAGAACAAACGTCCTGACTACATCAAAGCGTTCTGGAACGTGGTGAACTGGGATGAAGCGGCTGCGCGTTTCGCTGCTGCTAAGTAAGTTCAGGCGATAGCCAACGCACAGAACCGGTGAAGCTGCTTCACCGGTTTTTTTCTTTACGAAAGCTAAACACTTCTTAAACCACTTCGAGATTACCTCTGCTGACAATACCGTTACGTTCGTTATTAACCTGCCGTTGATAATTTGGGGCATACAGTAGCCGCAGTTGATCACACGAAAGTAAAATAACTATGTCTACTATCACTACCCCTGTGGCGAATAAAGATTCGTCGGCATCCCTGTTTTTGCCGTTAATTAGCGGAAAAGTCAGACCTGATAAGTTATGGAATAGCAGTATGTTCCGCTTTAAATTTGCTTTAAGGTCTTTAATCTTTCCTGTTACAACATTTAATTACCTTAACGCATTAGCGAAACTGCCGTTTCTGCCGCAACTGCTGAAAATGCAGGGTTTGCTGCCGGCTAAACCGCATCGCCCTTACCTGCGCGCAGGCTTTAGCGTGGCACAACGTGCGCAGGCACTGCTTGACCATTACACGCTGATGGATCAACTCGATAATGCCAAACTGCGCCAGTTACTGCTGAGTCCGGTGTTAAATGTGATTGCCACTTTTAACGGAAAAAATGATGAGGTGTTTGCTATTAATTGTTGCCCGGGACATTTTGACCGTGAAGGTGAAATAACCCTGACACTGCATTATCAAACCATGAATATTGCCTCGCTCTCTTTTTCCATTATTCAGGAAAAGGGCAAGCGCACATTATTGATTGGTGGATTGCAGGGGCCGCGCAAACACATCTCAAATGATGTTATTCGCGATGCAACCAAAGCCGCACATGGCGTATTTCCGAAACGTCTGTTAATGGAAGCGGTATTTATTCTGGCGCAACAATGTGGCGTGCAAGCGATTTGCGCAGTAGGAGATACCACGCATGTGTTCCGCAGCATGCGTTATCGCCACAGTAAAGGTGATAAGTTCTTTGCCAGCTACAGCGAGTTCTGGCTGTCACTGGGCGGTGAAGCCCGTGCCGACGACCTGTTTACGTTGCCGCTGCAGATGGAAAGGAAAGCACTGGAAGAGATCGCCAGTAAGAAACGTGCGGAGTATCGTCGTCGCTATGCACTGTTGGATGCGTTGAACACCCAGGTATTGCTGGCAGCAGGGGTTGAACCCGTGGCAGGGGTTGAAGCAGTGCAGGAACAGAGCGTGGAACGCGACGTATCACACGCCGCGTAATCGGGTATCAGAACGGCTGCTTCGCGTAGCCGGTCATCACCTTCAGCCCCATCTCACGTCCCAGCGCGGTCATTGGATGCACCACCACCAGGCCGCGCACGCTCTTCTTAAATGCGCCCATGTTGGCTTGTTCTTTCCTGGTGATCTCACGGCTGAAACCCAGCTTCTGCAGCTGTTGCGCTTCTTTACTCAGTTTCTCATCGCGAACACTGCGCAGACGTTCAATTTCCTGCACCAGCTTCTCTTTTTCACGCAGCAGCTCGCCGAGTTTTTCGGCATCGCCAGATTCCAGCAGCTGGGGTTCTTTTCGATTCAATGCGTCCAGTTGATCACTGAGCAGTTTGATCTCGGCTTTTTCTTGTTCTTTCATCAGGGGAAACTCGTTAAGGAAAACAGGCAAAGGATACATCAAAACGGGGCGATTTTGCAGCGGGGCGGATTCGACCGCGACAGTGCCCCTAAACGGCCGGCTTCTTGAAGGCTTGCTTGTGGGAGATGCGCGATATCAGCTCTGTGAGCGACAGCACCATGGTGGATCGCACCATTTGCAGATAGCGCTGCTGCTGCATACTGCGTAATGCTTCGTCATCCCGGGTGAAGTCAGGTTGTGGCGGCCACGCTACAACGCAGTGCAGTTCACCAAATGGCCCCAAAATCTCATCGTCAGTAAAGCGGTAGTCGCTGGTGTCGTGATTGAGTTCTTCACGCAGCGCCAGCAGCAGCTCACAATCTTCATATTCATGGCGATTAATCACGCCCAAACCGTAAATCAGTTTCAAACGCACCGATAGCTCGCCCAGCGGACCGTCACCGAGCAGCAGCGGTTCAACCGCGTACTTTACGGCATAATCGTCTTTACGGAAAACCTGCAACACAAGCAGGTTGACCGCTTCAGCCAATAGCTCAACGGCGGCGATCAGGAAGCTTCTCACCGATCGACCGGCGTTCAGGCGCTCAAGCACCCGGTTTTCAAAAGCTTGCTTCTCTTCCATTATTGCCTGCATCGTTCCGCTACCGCCGACGGGCACGGTTGGCACCGCGCCCGAGTGAGCTATTAAAAGGCGCGCATTATGCCATAGCGTTGTAAGCACTCACCACTGAGGTGACCACTTCGCTATTGGCTTCCAGTCCAGAGATCTCGGCCAGCGTTGCCTGCGGGCCTTTTTCAGCCAACAGGGCAGTCAGTTCCTGCGCCTGCGGATCGGCTTCGCTGCGGTAGTGCATCGCGGCAGCAATACCCTGCACCAGGTTGGCGTGTGGCAGGTGGTACTCAAGGGTGCCGAGCGTGGGTTTGATCAGACGATCGCCCGCGCTGAGTTTACGCAGCGGCTGGCGGCCAACACGTTCAACATCATCTTTCAGGTACGGATTTTCAAAACGAGTGAGGATTTTCTGGATGTAAGCGGCGTGCTTGTCGGCATCAAAGCCATAGCGCTTGATCAGCACCTCGCCGCTCTCCTGCATCGCACCCTGCACCACGGCACGCACTTTCTCATCCAGAATCGCATCGCGGATGGTGGCGTGGCCAGCTAACTGGCCAAGATACGCGGTGATGGCATGGCCGGTATTCAGCGTGAAGAGTTTACGCTCGACAAATGCCATCAGGTTATCAGTCAGCTCCATGCCAGGAATGTTTGGCAATTCACCTTTGAACTGCGTTTTATCGACAATCCATTCGCTGAAGGTTTCGACTGTCACTTCCAGCGGATCGTTGCTGCCGGCCTCAGATGGCGGCACGATGCGGTCAACGGCGGAGTCGACGAAGCCAACGTGCTCTTCAACCCACGCGTGATACTGTTCTGGCAGCGCTTTCAGAACGTGCTGCTTCAACTGACTGGTGCCGCGCACCATGTTTTCACAGGCGATGATATTCAGCGGACGGACATTACCGTTGTCGCTGCGTTTGGCCAGACCTTTCGCCACACCGCCTGCGATGCGCTCCAGAATTTGCGGACCAACCGCCGTGGTAACGATATCAACCTCAGCAATCAGCGTGACGATGTCGTCGCTGGTGCTGTTCACTGCGCTAACGCCGGTAACGATTTCGACCTTTGCCTGCTCGCCAACTACATGAACCGGATACTCATGACGGGCGTTAAGGGCATCCAGAACCACTTGATTCACATCCGCGAAGACCAGTTCGATACCGGCATCAGCCAGCAACTTACCGATAAAACCGCGACCGATGTTACCTGCTCCAAAATGTAACGCTTTCATAAATTTGACCCATATCAAATGACGAAAGGGCGGGCAAATCCGCCCCGGAAATGTGGGACGGGCTTGCCCGCCCCAGGGAAGTTAAAACGTGGTATTACGCTTTCGCGGTGTTACCTGACAGCAGATCCAGCACATCCTGCACGCTGGTGGTGTTCGCCAGCTTCTCAATCACGCTGTCATCATCCAGCGCGTTGGTCAGGCTGGTAATCACCTGAATGTGTTCGTTATTGCGAGCCGCAATACCAATCACCAGGCGCGCCACGTCATCGGCTTCTTCGCCAAACAATACGCCCGCAGGGTACTGGCAGAACACCACGCCAGTTTTCAGCACGCGATCTTTGGCTTCCACGGTGCCGTGCGGCACAGCGATAGACTCACCGAGATAGGTCGGGGTCAGCTTTTCACGTTCCAGCATCGCTTCAACGTACTCTGGCTGGACATAACCGCCTTTCACCAACTGCTCACCAGCAAAGCGAATCGCCTGCTCTTTGTTGCTGGCGCTCAAGCCCAGGAACACGTTGTCCGCGCCCAATTTAAACAAGTTAGCACTGCCATCGTCGTAGCTGTCTGCCAGCGTGGTCTGCACGGTTTCACGATGTGCTTCACTGCGGTTAGCGGCGATCAGACGTTCAGTCAGATTGCTGTACAGCGCGCTATCGAGGAAGTTGTTCAGCGAAATATGCTGCGCCTGCGGTGCCTGGCGCATCGCACGCTCGGTCAGATCGCGGTGAGTAATCACCAGATCCACATCGCCCGGCAGTGAGTTAATCGCACTGTTGGTGACCGAGATATTGCTCAGGCCGGCATCCTGCACTTTCTTACGCAGCACACCTGCACCCATGGCGCTGGAACCCATACCGGCATCACAGGCCACGATGATTTTACGCACGTGGCTCACATCAACACTGTTGGCATCGGCGATAACCGGAGAACCGGCAACGGCCTGACCTTTCGACTGCGCTTTCATATCACGCATACGCTGAGTCGCAGCTTCGATGTCGTCATCTTCTTTTACTTTGCTGGTTTTCAGCAGGATAGAAGAGACCACGAAGGAGACGGCAAACGCCGCGATGATGGCCGCGATGTTGGCGAAGTATGCGCCTTTTGGCGTCATCGCCAGTACTGCGAGAATAGAACCCGGAGACGCTGGAGACACCAGACCGCCGTTCAGTACGGTCAGGGTAAACACGCCTGTCATACCACCGAGGATCACTGCCAGCAGCAGACGTGGCGCCATCAGCACGTACGGGAAGTAAATTTCGTGGATACCACCGAGGAAGTGGATGATTGCCGCACCGCCTGCAGACTGCTTAGCGCTACCGCGACCAAAAATCATGTAGGCAACCAGTACACCCATACCTGGGCCTGGGTTCGCTTCAATCAGGAAGAAGATGGATTTACCGGCTTCGCTAGCCTGCTGGATACCCAGTGGCGAGAAGATACCGTGGTTGATGGCGTTGTTGAGGAACAGGATTTTCGCCGGTTCAACAAAGATAGAAGTCAGTGGCAGCAGGTTGTTCTGCACCATCAGGTTTACGCCCGCCGCAAGGATGTGTGACAGACCTTCAACCAATGGACCGATGCCGATGAACGCCAGCAGCGCCAACAGCATACCGATGATACCGGCTGAGAAGTTGTTAACCAGCATCTCAAAGCCGCTTTTGATTTTACCATCAACCATACGGTCAAAGGTTTTGATCGCCCAGCCGCCCAGTGGACCGGCAATCATCGCGCCGAGGAACATCGGCATATCTGCACCGACAATCACACCCATGGTGGTAATGGCACCGACCACGCCACCGCGATCGCCGCCCACCAGACGTCCACCGGTGAAACCGATCAACAATGGCAGCAGGTAAGTGATCATTGGGCCGACGAGTTTCGCCAGCGTTGCGTTTGGAATCCATCCGGTTGGGATGAACAGTGCTGTGATGATACCCCAGGCGATAAACGCACCGATGTTTGGCATCACCATGTTACTCAGAAAGCGACCAAAGCTCTGGACCTTGACCTTCGCTGATGAGGACATAAACCCACCCCTTATTGAGACGCGCTGCAATAAGAGCGCGGTTGTTTTTGTTAAGACTTTTATTGAGCCGTTCCGGCGCGGGCCGTGGCATCACTGTATGCACGCGGACTCTAGCACTAGTTTATTACGCTGCGTAGCATCCGGGATAAGTGTGATGCAGATCACTCAAAATTGGGGTGGTCAGGGTGCTATAAGGTGATGAAGATCACATAAATAGAGTGTAAGAAAAGTACGAAGGCGAAATTTTAAGCAAAACAACGGGATAAATGTGACTTAAGTCACCTTTGCAGCTCTCAGGTTTGTTTCATAAGTGTGATTGAGATCACAAACTATTTTTGGTTGAAAATGCGTCAGATCACACAATAGCGATGCTGATAAGTAAGGTGTAAGGAAGTGACGAAAAATCTGAAAGATGCAATGAAAAGTATGTCAGGAAAAGGGCGACCTGTTAGTCGCCCCTGAACGCATTCAAAGCGAGGTTATAAACCACCCTGCACAGCATTCTGTGCCTGAGTCAGGGCTTGAGCATTGCTGGAAAGGTTGCTCATCAGGGTGTTGTACTGCGTGGCCTGATCCTGCGTTGGGAACTGAACGCCACCGTCATTGAAGGTCACACGCGTGCCCTGCGACTGCAGATAATCACCGGTTTGCACCGCCGCCTGGCTCAACGCCTGAAGCTGAGGCAGTAACGGAATCAGTGTACCCGCTGGCTGCGTCACCACTTTGGCGTAGACGCTGTCATACACTTTCTTCAGATCGTCAGGCTGCTTCAGCGTGGCTTTGCTGCTGTCGGCCTGCATTTTGGCGCTCTGAATCTGCTGTGACAGCACACTGAGGTTGCCGCTCGCCTGACGCAGACTATCGCGACGGGTCAGATAATCTTGTGGCACACGAATCGCAGCCAGTTCATCAACCACAGGGCGCATGCCTTGCTCAACCGCCTGATTGGCCTGCTGTGAGAAGCCATACAAAATGGCGTAGTCGCTGGCGTAGTTACCGAAGGTTTGCTTCTGGTTTTCGCTCAGGCTTGGCAGATGTTCGCCGCTACGCATCGCGGTGTTCTGCAGGAAATCGGTGAAAGCTTTACGCTGATCGCCTTCTTTATCGCCACAGGCGGTAAGTTGCAGCACAACCAGTGCGCTGATCATAAGCATGCCGGTACGCATCCAGATGCGGGATAATCCTGACGCCATGTTGAACTCCTGTTATGGCTAATTTCGATTCGGTGGGAATGGTCCTAAAGGATAGTGCAATGGCCTGGCGTGTACAACGGGTTGAGGCGCGGCAAACTGTGGGAAAAGGCGCACTCTGGCGCGCCGGATTAAGGTCATGAAAGAAATGTGCGGGTAGTCGGCCCTAAAGGTTGTGCTCCATCGACACCAACGAACGCAGGCAAAAACCGAACCCGAAGGCTGAAATCACCTGGCGGCATCTGGCTGTCCGCACTGATGCCGCCAGATTGTGATTTAAAACACCAGCGCCTGTCCATCCTTCCGGCTTTCAGTGGCGGCTATGTAGAAGCCCTGCGGGTCACGCACAATCGCCTGCGCACCGCCGAAGTTGTAGCTCTGTAATGGATCCTCCACCGAAATCTGGTGACCCATCTCGCGCAGTTTCGCCAGCACATTACGGTCAATACCCGGCTCCACTACTACCGCACGGCCTTGCTCAACACGCCAGCGCGGCGCATCAATCGCTGCCTGCGGGTTTTGCTTGTGCTGCATGATGCGCAACGCCAGCTGTAAGTGCCCCTGCGCCTGCATCGGGCCGCCCATCACGCCAAACGACATCAATGGCTGTCCCGCCGCATCCAGCGCAAACGCCGGAATAATAGTGTGGAACGGACGTTTGCTACCGGCCACTACGTTCGGATGGTGCGGATCGAGCGAGAAGCCGCAGCCGCGATTCTGCAAGCTGATGCCGGTGCCCGGCACAACCACGCCTGAACCAAAGCCCATATAGTTGGACTGAATAAAGGAGACCATCATGCCGCTGGCATCGGCAGTCGAGAGATACACGGTGCCGCTCTGCTGCGGGGAGCCGAAGGTAAAATCACCGGCCTGATCGGGATTGATGAGCTGAGCGCGCTGCTTGAGGTAGCTGTCACTCAGCAGCAACTCTGCCGGGAATTCCAGATGGTCGTAATCGGTGACGTAACGATCCAGATCGACCAGCGCCAGCTTCATCGCTTCAATCGACAAGTGCAGCCACGGCACGGAATCCGGCGTGTAGCTGCCGATGTCCCACTGCTCCAGAATGCCGAGCGCAATCAAGGTTGCGATGCCCTGACCATTAGGCGGCAGCTCCTGCACCGAGCCATCGGCAAACGGGCGTGACAACAGCTCAACCCAATCGGCGCGATGGTTGTTGAGATCGGCCATGCTCAGTGCCGCGCCGTGCTGCCCGGCAAATGCCACCATTTTCTCCGCCAGATCGCCCCGATAGAAGGCTTCCCCCCTGGTTTCGGCGATTTTCTGCAGTGTGGCGGCCTGCGCCGGGTTACGGAAAAGCTCACCAGCACGCGGCGGTCGGCCATCTGGCGCAAAACACTCAACAAAACCCGGCTGAGACTTCAGTTTGTTGTAGCCGCGCTGCCACAGATGGGCGATCAGCGGCGAAACCGGGAAGCCGTCGCGGGCGTATTCGATCGCCGGTTGTGCCAGTGTGGTCAGCGGCAGCGTGGCAAAGCGCTCGGCCAGCGTGACCCAGGCAGAAACCGCGCCCGGCACGGTGACAGCTTCCCAACCGATTTCCGGCATGGTGCTCTGTCCGGCAAAGCGTTCTGCATTCCAGCTGGCGGGGGAACGGCCGGAGGCATTTAAGCCATGCAGCGTTTTCCCATCCCAGATAATGGCAAACGCATCACTGCCGATACCGTTGCCGGTCGGTTCCAGTACGGTGAGCGCCATCGCCGTAGCAATCGCCGCGTCTACCGCATTACCGCCCTGTTGCAACATGCGCATCCCCGCCTGTGCCGCCAGCGGCTGTGAGGTGGCGACTGCATTGCGGCCCATCATTGGGGCGCGGTGCGAGGCATAGCTAACGTTGAAATCCAAATCACTCATAACGGTTCCTTAATGTGAGTCATTGCGCGGATCAAGTGCGTCGCGCAGTCCGTCACCCAGCAGATTGAAGCCCTGCACAGTGAGAAAAATGGCCAATCCAGGGAAAATCGACATCCAGGGTGCCTGCTCCAGATAGCCTTTTGCGGTGTTCAGCATCGCGCCCCAGGAAGGTGACGGCGGCTGCTGGCCAAGGCCGAGAAATGACAAGCTGGCTTCCGTGATGATCGCCGAGGCAATCGCCAGCGTGGCCTGTACCAGAATCGGCGACAGCACGTTGGGCAGCACATAACGCAGGATGATCCAGCGGTCCGGCAAACCGATGGCGCGCGCGCCGTCGATATACTCTTCATGGCGGATAGCAATCACCTGGCCGCGCGTCAGACGAGCAAAGATGGGCATGGCGGAAAGGCCAATGGCGATCATTGCATTGGATAAGCTTGGTCCGAGGAAAGCGCCCAACGCAATCGCCAGAATCAGAAACGGGCAGGCGAGCAGCGCTTCGATAAAGCGCGAGATGATGCCATCGCACCACCCCCGCCAGTAACCGGCAATTAAGCCCAGCGGCACGCCAATCAAAATGGCGATCATCACTGAAATACAGCCCGCCAGCAGAGAGGTGCGCGCCCCCCAAATCAGACGCGACAGAATATCGCGGCCCAGCTCATCGGTCCCCAACCAGAACAGCGCGGAGGGCGCTTTGCGCACGGCAAGGAAGTTTGCCTTGATCGGATCGGCCGGTGCCAGCCAAGGGGCCAGCAACGCCACGGCTACAAACAGCAGCACGATCACTGCGCCGATCAGCGCACTCTTATTACGCAGAAATTTCTTCAGCACCCGGCGGTTAGGCTTTGTGACCGCAGGCACTGCGCCTGCTGTTAACACCTCGCTCATGGTTAGCCTCGCATTTTCGGGTTGATTAACAGATAGAGCACATCGGCCAGCAGATTCAGCAGCAGAAAGCCGATCGCCACCACCAGCACCACACCTTGTACCACCGCGTAATCACGGTTAAACACCGCATCGACAATCATCTTGCCGAAACCGGGTAGGGTGAAAACCTGCTCGGTTAACACCGCACCGCCCAGCAGCTCACCAAACAGCAAGGTGGTGAGCGTGACGATCGGCATCAGTGCGTTACGGAAGGCATGTTTCAGCACCACTTTGGGGGCCAGCAGACCTTTGGCGCGCGCGGTGCGGATGTAATCGGCCTTCAGCACGCTGATCATTGACGCCCGCGTATGGCGCATCAGCGTGGCGGCGAGGCCAGTCCCCAGCACTAAAGCGGGCAGCAGCAGCGTTTTCAGGTTCTGCGCCACATCTTCACTGATGGGGACAAAGCCTGAGGCTGGCAGCCATTGCAGATGCACGGAAAACAGCAGGATCAGCAGAATCCCCAGCCAGAAATGCGGCACCGATATGCCGGATAACGCGACAAAGTTGGTGGTGTGATCGACCCAGGTGTCTTTACACACCGCCGCGATAATGCCCATGCTGATGCCAATCCCCAGCGCAATCACCATCGCCAGCAGCGACAGCTCCAGCGTCACCGGCAGTTTGCTGGCGATCAGCGAGGTTACCGGCTCTTTGGTGCGCAGTGACATGCCCAGATCACCCTTCAGCGCATTGCCGATCCACGAGAAATACTGCGTGGGGATCGGATCATCCAGGTGATATTCCGCCCGCAGTTGCGCGATGACCGCGGGATCGCGCTCCTCACCCGCCATCGCCAGCACCGGATCGCCCGGCAGCAGCTTTTGCAGCGCAAACACCATGATGCTCACCAGCAGCAGCGTGGGGATCGCCAGCAGTAAGCGTTTAACTATCAGTTCCAGCATCATCGCTCCTCAGCGGTTTACTGCGCCATGCTCACACCCGCGAGGCGTACTAAGCCATCAGGCCAGGCTTTAAAGCCCTGCAGTTTTTTCGTCATGCCGAAGATGCGCGGCTCGAAATAGAGATAGGCGATTGGCATATCGGTTTGCAGCTGATTCACCACTTTGGTGTACAACGCCTGGCGCTGCGCCTGATCGTTGGTAAGACGTGCGGCGTTCAGCCACTCATCAACCTGGGGATTGCTGTAGCGGCCGTCGTTGAGCGTGCCTTTGCTGTTGATAAACGAGTAGATGCTGCCGTCGGGATCGGGACGGCCGGACCAGCCGGATAAGCTGAGCTGGTAATCGCCGCGCTGCTGACGATCCAACAAGCTGGCGAACTCACTCATCTGCAAGTTGAGGTTAATGCCCGCCTCGCCGACCATCGCCTGAATCACCTGGCCTACCTGCTGTGCGGTTGGATTGTTGGTGACCAGCAGCGTCAGATTGAGCGGTGTAGTCACGCCCGCCGCCTTCAGCAACTCTTTGGCTTTCTCCACATCGCGTGTACTGATTGGAGTGTTGACGTGATAGGCACTGACCGGCGAGAAGGCTTGGTTGGATGGGGTATATAAGCCTTCAAACGCCACCTGATTCAGCGCATCGCGATCGATCGCCAGCGAGAAGGCCTCACGCACACGCGGATCTTTCAGCGGACTGTTGGCGTCTACCTTGCCGTTATTGATATTGAAAGTGATGCCCTGATAGCCGAGGCCGGTGACTTTGGCCAGCGCCAGCTTGCTGTCGCCTTCAACCGTTTTCACATCGCTGGCCGCCACGCCTTCTGTCAGGTCGAGATCGCCTGCGCGCAGGTTGGCGAGACGCACTGAGGCATCCGGGATCGGCAGGAAAATCACTTTATCGAAGTGGTATGCGCTTTTGTTCCAGTAGTTTTCAAAGCGCGTCAGCACGATACGGTCCTGCTGCACGCGGCTGGCAAACTGATACGGGCCGGAGCAGACTGGATGGGTCGCGAAGTCCGGTTTTTTAGCGGCTTCCGGTGCCAGCATCGCGCCAGCGCGGTCGGTGAGCTGGCTGAGCAGCGCCGCATCCGGTGTTTTCAGGTGGAATTTCACCTGCATCGGCCCGCTGACTTCCACGCTGTCGATGGAAGAGATTTCGCTTTTACGCAGCGAACCCGGCAGCGTCAACGCACGCTCAATATTAAACTTCACCGCGTTGGCATCAAACTTCTCGCCATCCTGGAAGGTCACGCCCTCGCGCAGGTTCATAGTCAGGGTTTTGCCGTCATCACTCCACGCCCAATCGGTTGCCAGGCCGGGCACCACTTTCAGGTTCTCATCCACATCCACCAAGCGGTCGCACATAGCCGCAAACACGAAACGTCCGTAATAGGTGCGCGCCAGATGCGGATCGAGCATGTCCGGGTCGGCACCCAGACCAATGCGAATCACACTTTCCGCCTGGCTGTGTGCACTGGCACCGAGTAAGAGCAGGCCGCTTAAGGCCGTGAGTAACGTTATACGAGCTTTCTTCACAGGCGAATCTCCAGAGGGTTAGGCTTGTTGCTTGACCGCCTGCTCAAACAGCGCGCGGCGACGTAAAAAGGCGGCAGAAGGGGGGGCAATCACGATGACGCTGCGATCGCGGTTAATCTCCTGCCAGCGATGACAGGCAATCTGGCGGCCACCGCTCAGCACCTGGTTAATCGGTTCAAACTGACGGCAATCCGATGTCGCCCATGGGCAGCGTGTGTGAAAACGACAGCCGCTGGGCGGATTGGCTGGATTGGGCAGATCGCCCTGCAACATCGGAATCTGGCGGCTGACGCCCGGTTGCATCTGCGGCGCGGAGGCGATCAGCGCTTGGGTATAGGGGTGCAGCGGCGCGTCAAAAATCTCGTCCACGGTGGCGACTTCAACAATCTGTCCGAGGTACATCACCGCCACGCGATCGCTCATATGGCGAATCACCGCCAGACCGTGCGCCACGATGATCATCGTCAGGCCAAACTGCTGTTTCAGGCTTTCCAGCAGATTCACCACCTGCGCCTGCACGGAAACGTCTAAGGCGGAAACCGGCTCATCGCCCAGCAGCAATTTGGGTTGGGAGGCGAGAGCACGGGCGATGCCGATACGCTGACGCTGACCGCCGGAAAATTCGTGCGGATAACGCTCTGCCCAGGCAGCCGGTAAACCCACGGTGCGCAGTAACTCAGCGACGCGCGCATGGCGCGCCTCTCGGCTCAGTTTTTCATGCAGCCACAGCGGCTCGCCGACAATCTGTTGCACCGTCATACGCGGATTTAGTGAGGCAAAGGGGTCCTGAAAGATGATTTGCAGTTCGCGGCGCAGTTGATTCAGGCGTGCGCCGCTGGCATCGGTAATACTTTCGCCCTGATAAAACACGTCTCCGGCACTGGCCGCCAGCAGACGTAGCAGCAAACGACCGAGGGTCGATTTACCCGATCCCGATTCGCCGACAATTGCCAGCGTCTCACCCGGCATCACCTGTAACGACACGCGATCCACCGCGGTGACGCCGCGATTGCGTTTGAACAGGCGGTTGGGTCCGGCAAAGGTTTTGCTTAAATCGCGGCACTCTAAAATCGGCTTCATGCGATCTCTCCCAACGAGACGTACTGTTCCAGCGGCGCGCGGAAACAGGCGACCTGATGATCGGTAGCCAGCGCACGCAGCGTCGGGCGGTTATGCTGGCAGCGGAGTTCGGCAAAGGGGCAGCGGTTGGCAAAACGACACCCTGCGGGCATGTTTTCCGGTAATGGAACCTGGCCAGGAATGGTGGCCAGTGTGCCGCTGCGTGCGCTCAGGCTGGGAATCGATCCCATCAGGCCAATGGTGTACGGATGCTGGGGATCGTTAAAAATCGCTTCCACGCTGCCGGTTTCTACCACCTGACCGGCGTACATCACCGCCACACGCTGCGCGACTTCCGCCACCACGCCCAGGTCATGAGTAATCATCAATACGGCGGTGCCGGTTTCCTGCTTCAGGGTATTCAGCAGCGCAAGAATCTGTGCCTGAATGGTGACATCGAGTGCGGTGGTTGGCTCATCGGCAATCAGCAGCTTTGGATTGTTAATCAATGCCATTGCGATCATCACGCGTTGGCGCATACCGCCAGACAACTGATGCGGGTAGGCTTTGAGGCGCATCTCCGGGGCGGGAATCTGCACTTTTTGCAGGATGGTCAGCGCGGCTTCCATCGCCGTGCGGCGATTGACGCGGCGATGACGCATCACCGCTTCACTGAGCTGATCGCCGAGGGTGAAGGCCGGATTGAGCGAGGTCATCGGCTCCTGGAAAATCATCGCCAGCTGATTGCCGCGCAGGCTAGCGTAATCGCTGGCACTAAGATCGCGCAGGCTGCGCCCGTCGAACTGCATCTCGCCTTGTAAAATCTCAGCATTGGCGGGTTGCAGGCCCATCAATGTGAGTGAGGTGATGCTTTTGCCGCAGCCCGATTCCCCAACCAGTGCCAGCGTTTCACCCGCGTGCAGCGTCAGAGAGATATCGTCCAATACCGTGACGGGCGAACCGCGAAACTGCACGCGCAGGTTGCGAACGCTAAGCACCGGGTGATCGTTCATGGCGTCTCCTCTTGATGGTTGTAAAGCGCTTCAAGCAGCGCCTGTTGCAGTGCCAGTAAGTGTTCGCGCATCGCGGCAGCGGCTTCATGCGGCTGGCGTTGCGCGATGTGATTCACCAGGCGCTGGTGATGGTCATCGTAGTTGTTGAGGCGAGCGGGCGTGCGCGCCTGCACCCGCAGATGCTGCCAGCCCGGATCGCGGCGCACGGCATCCACGGCATCGAATAATCCCAGCATCAAGCGATTCCCGGCAGCTTCGGCGATGGCGCGATGAAAGGCGCTGTCCCACAGTTCGTGCTGGTCGCCATCCTCCGGTGCCGTGATGCCATTCATGCGTTCCAGCAGGCGCTTCATCAGTGCAATCTGCTCTTTACTGGCGCGCAGGGCGGCCAGTCGCGCCAACCCTGGCTCCAGTTGCAAGCGCGCTTCCATCACTTCCAGCAGATTCGACTGCTGCGGCAGGTCGTGCAGCGCCAGCGGCTGCACCGGTGCAGCAGGGCCAACAAAGGTGCCTTTGCCCTGTTTCCGCCAGATGCGTCCCTCCTCTTCCAGCACGTCGAGGGCGCGGCGGATCTCACGGCGTCCGACGCCAAAACGCTCCGCCAGTTCACGTTCCGTGGGCAGCGCACGATCGGGCTGCTGCTCCTGTTGCTGGATCAGTTGACGCAGTTGCTCCAGAGCAGAACTGGAGTTGCGAGCGCTATCTGACGTGTGACTCATGATTGGTTCGCCTGTTTAAGCATCAGAAAAAGATCGGTAATCCCGGATTAACCAGCACTTTTACTGATGAAAGGCTGAACAATCGGCTTTATCAGCTTAGGCAAGAAGCGAACCAATATTGGATTGGTTCAAAGATGACAGGTACGTGACAGGAATAACCCTTTGAACAGTAAGTAAAAGTTTTTTCGGGCTTCGTTTAAAACTGCGAGGTGCATCAATATTCATGGTGGAAGTTGCGCTTCATGTTGGTGCGCTCACGCTGCATTGCTGTGCACGAGGCGAACCGTTCGAACTGGAAATAACGTGAATGATGTTGTTTTTCAATGAATTGAAATATTGGCACTTTTTTTGAATGTGTTTATGCAGATGCAGGAGCGATAGCGGGCAACCGATGTCGCCAGACAATTTGCAATGGGTCACTAGGGTTCCGGTCGAAAGATGCTGGTCCAAGAGTGACCGACCGTCCTCTGACGGTTACACGGCGGGACAAAAGCCCGGGAGGAAAGCGAGATCGTTGCTCGCCGCCTCCTGCTTTTATTTCGCCCGTTAACGCCAGAGGAACCATCATGATCAAAGCCTGCCTTCGCTTGCTGTTGCTTTGCACCGTCGTACTGTTCAGCGTCAATACGCTGGCCGCCGACAAACCCTCCTTCAAGATCTGTTGGTCCATTTACGCGGGTTGGATGCCATGGGATTTCGCCCAGCAGAGCGGCATCGTGAAAAAATGGGCCGATAAATACGGCATCGACATCCAGTTTGTGCAGGTCAATGACTACATCGAATCGGTGAACCAATACACCGCAGGTGGCTTTGACGGCTGCACCATGACCAACATGGATGCGCTGACCATCCCTGCCACCGGCGGCGTGGACAGCACGGCGCTGATCGTCGGCGACTACTCCAACGGCAATGACGGTATTTTGCTGAAGGGCAAAGGCAACATTGCCTCGCTCAAAGGCAAGCCGATCAATCTGGTCGAACTCTCGGTCTCTCACTATCTGCTGGCGCGTGCGCTAGAGAAATCGGGCATGAGCGAGAAGGATGTCAAAGTGGTGAACACCGCGGATGCCGATCTGGTGGCGGCGTTCGGCACGTCTGACGTTCACTCCATCGTCACGTGGAACCCGCTGCTGGCCGAAGCGGAAAAGCAACCGGACAGCCATCTGATTTTCTCTTCTGCACAGATCCCGGGCGAAATCCTCGACTTGCTGGTGGTGAATACCGCCACGCTGAAAAAGTATCCGCAGTTGGGCAAGGCGCTGACCGGTGCCTGGTATGAAACGCTGAAAACCATGTCCGGCGCCAGTGACAGCGCCAAAGCTGCGCGCACGCAAATGGCGCAGGCTTCCGGCACCGATCTGGCGGGCTTCGATCAGCAGCTGGCCGCCACTCACTTGTTCAGCGATGCCAAAACCACCCTCGATTTTGTCGACAGCCCGCAGTTGAAAGCCACCATGCAGCTGGTCGCAGAGTTCTCCTTCAAGCACGGTTTACTGGGTGAAGGCGCACCGAGTGCTGATGTGGTGGGCGTGGAAACGCCAGCAGGCAATTGGGGCGATACCAACAACCTGAAACTGCGCTTCACCGATGAGTTCACCAAACTGGCCGCTGCGGGTCAGCTTTAAGCGAGACGATGCCGATGCGTAAATTGATCAACTACCAACCGCTGCCGCTCGGTCGCCTGCTGCTTGGCATCCTGCCGCTGCTGGCGCTGCTGCTGGTCTATCTGTTCGCGTCGGATGCGCGTCTCAGCCTGAACGCCGCAGACAAACTGTTGCCAGGGTTTAACGCGATGGGGGACGCCATCAGTCGCATGGCGTTTCAGCCCAGCCCGCGCACCGGGGAATACCTGCTGTGGACCGACACCGCCGCCAGCCTGATGCGCCTGCTGAGCGGGGTGGCGATCAGCGCACTGCTGGCGCTGGCGATTGGCCTGTTCACCGGCGCGCTGCCGGTGGTGCGGGCAGTGCTGGCACCGCTGGTGACGGTAGTCGCGCTGGTGCCGCCGCTGGCAATTCTGCCGATTCTGTTTATCTGCTTTGGCCTCGGCGAAGTGTCGAAAGTGGTGCTGATCGTGATTGGTATTACCCCGCTGATTGCGCGCGATTTGCAGTTGCAGGTGGAGAAAATCCCGCGCGAGCAGCTGGTGAAAGCGCAGACGCTCGGTGGGCACAGCGCGCAGATTTTGTGGCGCGTGATTCTGCCGCAGATGATGCCGCGTCTGCTGGATGCGGTGCGTCTGTCGCTGGCGTCGGCGTGGTTGTTCCTGATTGCTGCTGAAGCGATTGCCGCCACTGAAGGGTTGGGTTACCGCATCTTCCTGATGCGCCGTTATCTGGCGATGGATGTGATTTTGCCGTACGTGGCGTGGATCGCGCTGCTGGCCTTTGTGCTCGACCTGCTGCTGCGGCTGATCAGCCGTCGTTGCTGGCCGTGGTATCACACGAAATGATTCAGGAGCGAACCATGCCATTACTGCAACTGAAAAACCTCGAAAAGCATTACGGCGATCAGGTGGTGCTGGAACGTCTCAACATCAACGTCGAGCAGGGCGAGTTTGTGGCGATTGTCGGGGCGTCCGGCTGTGGCAAAACCACTTTCCTCAACATGCTACTTGGCACCGAATCGCCGACCAAAGGCCAACTGCTGCTGGACGGTGAACCCATCCCCGACGAACCCGATGCCCATCGCGGCGTGGTATTCCAGCGCTATTCGGTGTTTCCCCATCTGACGGTGCTCGGCAATGTGATGCTGGCGGAAGAGTTCAGCAGCGCCCGCTGGCTGGGACGTGTGTGGGGCAAAAAGCGCCAGGCGATTCGTCAGCGTGCGCAGGCAATGCTGGCGCAGGTTGGCCTGGAGCATGCGCAAAGCAAATACCCGCACCAGCTCTCGGGCGGCATGCAGCAACGCCTGGCGCTGGCACAGGCGTTGATGAAACAGCCGCGTATCCTGCTGCTTGATGAGCCGTTTGGTGCGCTCGATCCCGGTATCCGCAGTGAAATGCACCAGCTGATTACCCGCCTGTGGCAGCAACACAACCTGACCATATTTATGATCACGCATGACCTGAAAGAGGGCTTCAGCCTGGCTTCACGCCTGCTGGTGTTCGACAAACTGCGTCATGACCCGCACGCGCCGCAAGCCTGGGGCGCGACTATCACTTACGACCTGCCGCTGGATCGCACACAGCCTGATGTTGCGCTGCCATCTGAGCCGCAGGTGGCTTAAAGGAGCAACACATGAATGCTTATCAAACCCTGTTACCGGCGGGATCGCACTGGTCGCTGGTGATGCGCAGCGGTACGGCGCTGACACTGACCGATATTGAAGGCGGTGCCAACGTCGGCATGCTGTTCTACAACCCGGAAAATCTGCTGGAGCGCTACAACGCGCCCGATACGCTGAAGTGCCAGCACACTTTCCGCCTGACGGCCGGGCACTGCCTTTATTCCGATATGGGGCGCATTTTTTGCGGCATCGAAGAAGACAGTTTCGGCTGGCATGAGAGCGTTTGCGGCACCTTGAATGCTGAGCACACTGCCGCACGCTTCGGCGCCAGCAACTATCAGCAGGCGCGCAATCTGCGCCATCAAAATGGCTACGACAGTTTCCTCGTCGAGCTGGCGAAATACGGCCTCGGCCAGCGTGATATGGCCTCTTGCCTCAACCTGTTTGCCAGGGTGCGCGCCGATGATAACGGCACGCTGCAACTGGAGCAGCAGGGTGCACCTGGCGCACAGGTGCGGCTGCGCTTCGCCATGGACACGCTGGTGATCCTACACACCTGCCCGCATCCGCTGAATGTAAGCAGCGAATATCCGCGCCAGCCGGTGCAGATCGCACTGGACGCCCAGCGCGCGCCGCTGCCGGACATTTGCCTGGCGCGTGGTGAGAACCAGCGCGGACTGCGCAACAACGCACTCTATCAGCTGCAAGGAGAAATCTGATGATCACTGAAAGCTTACTCTATCCCGCCGAAGCTAAATTCCAGCAGCAGGTGAACGCCGGTGATTACTGGTTGCAGCGCATCGAAGCGGGCCAGACCTTGCGTATCACCGATCTGGAAGGGAATCAGGCTGCCGATACCCTGTTCTTCAACGCCGACGACACCGCCGAGCGCTATAGCATGAGCGATACGCTGCGCGGGCAAAAGAATGTGTTCCTCAGTGCGGGCAGCGTGCTGCGTTCCAACTTGGATCGCCCGATGCTGACGATAACTGCCGATACCTGTGGTCGCCACGATACGTTGGGCGGCGCCTGCTCCTGTGAAAGCAACACCGTGCGCTACGACCTGGAGAAGCGCCATATGCATTCCTGCCGTGACAGCTGGATGCTGGCGGTGGCTGAGAAGCCAGAATTTGGCCTGACGCGTCGCGATATCACCCACAACATCAACTTCTTTATGAACGTGCCGGTGACGCACGACGGTGGTTTGACCTTCGCCGATGGCATTTCTGCACCGGGTAAATACGTCGAGATGGTGGCGGAGATGAATATCCTGGTGCTGATCTCCAACTGCCCGCAGCTCAACAACCCCTGTAACGGTTACAACCCGACGCCGATCTTAGTCAGCGTGTGGTGAATCTTTGACGCAACGGGACGACCCGTTTTTAAGCCGTCATTGTCCCTGCAGGACGACCTGCCGTAATAAGAGATTTCACTCATGATTGATCGCGTATTGATTGCCAACCGTGGCGCGATTGCTGTGCGCATCATCCGTACCTTGCAAGCGATGAACATCCGCGCGATTGCGGTGTATGCCGAAGCCGATCGCCACGCGCGCCATGTGCGACTGGCCGATGAAGCCTGGTCGCTGGGCGAGGGGCAGGTGCGAGACACTTATCTTAATCAGCAAAAAATACTGGAAATTGCCGCACAGAGCGGGGCGCAGGCAGTGCATCCCGGTTACGGATTCCTCAGCGAAAATCCCGAGTTTGTGACGCGCTGTGAAGCGGCCGGCGTGCAGTTCCTCGGGCCGAGTGTCGGGCAGATGGCCGCGTTCGGTTTAAAACATCGTGCGCGTGCGCTGGCACAGGAGAATCAGGTGCCGCTGCTGCCGGGCAGTGGTTTACTGACTTCGCTGGACGAAGCGCGAGTGATGGCGGAGAAGATTGGCTACCCGGTGATGCTGAAAAGCACCGCCGGTGGCGGCGGTATTGGCATGCAGCGTTGTGATGATGCCGAACAGCTCAATGCGGCGTTTACGCGTGTTAAACGACTGGCAGGCAATAATTTCGCCGACGATGGCGTATTTTTAGAGAAGTTTATCGCCCGCGCGCGCCACATTGAGGTGCAGATCTTTGGCGATGGTGCTGGCAATGTGATTGCCCTTGGCGAGCGTGACTGTTCTGCTCAGCGCCGCAACCAAAAAGTGCTGGAAGAGACGCCCGCACCGGGATTGAGTGCGGCGGTTCGCGCTGAGCTACAAGCAACTGCGGTGCGACTGGCGCGTGCGGTCAACTACCGCAGCGCGGGCACCGTGGAGTATGTCTACGATGATGCCAGCCAGCAGTTCTGGTTTCTTGAAGTGAACACCCGTTTGCAGGTGGAGCACGGCGTCACTGAAATGGTGTATGGCGTGGATTTGGTACGCTGGATGGTGGAGCTGGCGCAACAAACGTTGCCGCCGCTGCACACCTTATCGACCGAAGCGCAAGGCCATGCGATTCAGGTGCGCCTGTACGCTGAAGATCCGGCCAAACAGTTCCAGCCCAGTGCCGGTTTGCTCAGTCACGTCCAGTTCCCGACGGAAAGTGAAGACGCCACGCTGCGCATCGACAGCAGCGTGGAAACCGGCATGGAAGTATCGCCGTTCTACGATCCGATGCTGGCGAAAGTGATTGTGCATGCGGCCAGCCGTGAAATGGCATTGCGCAGTCTGGCACAGGTGCTGGACGCCACCGAGCTGTACGGTATCGAAACCAATCTGCTGTGGTTGCGCCATCTCTGTTCCCTGCCGGAAGTGCAGCAGGGCCGCATCATCACCGCCACGTTGGGCGGCGTGCAGTGGCAACCGCCGACGCTGGATATCCTCAGCGGCGGCACCTTGACCACGGTGCAGGATGCGCCAGGCCGCGTCGGTTACTGGCACGTCGGTGTGCCGCCGTCTGGCCCATTTGACAGCCGCGCGTTCCAGTTGGGTAATCGCTTATTGAATAACGACACGCAGGCGGCGGGACTGGAGATCACCCTGCGCGGTCCCACGCTGCGTTTTAATCAGGCGTGCAGTTTTGTTCTGACCGGCGCACCGATTGCCGCGCAGCTGGATCAGCAGTCGTTAACGATGCATCAGATCGTCACTGCACAGGCCGGGCAAACCCTGACGCTGGGTGATGTGAGTGGAGGGTGCCGCAGCTATCTGCTGCTGGCGGGCGGCTTGAATACGCCGCGCTATCTTGGCAGCCGCAGCACCTTTACGCTCGGCAAGTTTGGCGGTCACGCCGGGCGGGCTTTGCGGGCGGGCGATGTATTGCATCTTGCCGATCCGCAGGTGCTGGCAACGGCAGACTTGCCTCGCGAGTTGGTGCCGGAACTTAACGGCGAATGGCAGCTGCGGGTGATTTACGGCCCGCACGGCGCACCGACCTTCTTTACCGATGAAGACATCGAGGCGTTTTTTGCCGCCGAGTGGCAGGTGCACTACAACTCCAGCCGCACCGGCATCCGCCTGATTGGCCCCAAACCGACCTGGGCGCGCAGCGATGGCGGCGAAGCGGGTATGCATCCCTCCAATATTCACGACAACGCCTACGCCTTTGGTACGGTAGATTTTACCGGCGATATGCCGGTGATCCTCGGTCCGGACGGTCCTTCGCTCGGTGGCTTTGTCTGCCCGGCCACGGTGATCGAAGCCGATCTGTGGAAGCTCGGACAGCTCAAAGCCGGGGATCGTGTGCGCTTCCTGCCGATCGATCTGAGTGATGCCGATCAACTGGCCCAGGCGCAGCGTGAAGCGATCATTAAACTGCAATCAGCACCGCTTACAGTGAACGCTGCTCTGCCCCTTATTGATCCATTATTGCACCATCATGCGGCAGAAAATGGGCGTCCATCCCTCAGCGTACGTGTGGCAGGTGACCGCTTCCTGCTGGTCGAATATGGCGATTTGATGCTGGATATCGCCCTACGTTTTCGCGTGCATGCGTTGATGCAACAGCTGGAAGCCCATCCATTGCCGGGGCAGCTGGAGTTAACGCCGGGCATCCGTTCGTTGCAGGTGCACTACGACGCACAACACTGTGTGAGAAGTGAGCTGTTGGCGCAAATTTTGCACATTGATCATGCGCTGGGCGACCTCAGCGATGCCGCGGTGCCTTCACGTACCGTATGGCTACCGCTCAGTTGGGACGATGCGGCCTGTCGTGAGGCTATCACCCGCTACAGCCAGTCAGTGCGACCTGATGCACCCTGGTGCCCCAGCAATATTGAATTTATCCGCCGCATCAATGGCCTTACCAGCATTGATGAGGTGAAGGAGATCGTGTTCAGCGCCGCCTATCTGGTGATGGGGCTGGGCGATGTCTATCTTGGTGCGCCCGTGGCGACGCCGCTCGACCCGCGTCATCGCCTGGTGACCACGAAGTACAATCCGGCGCGCACCTGGACAGCAGAAAACTCGGTAGGTATTGGCGGCGCTTACATGTGCGTCTATGGCATGGAAGGGCCGGGCGGTTATCAGTTTGTCGGGCGCACCATGCAGATGTGGAACCGCGATCGACAAACCCCGGCCTTCACACAGCCGTGGCTGCTGCGCTTCTTTGATCAAATCCGTTTTTATCCGGTCAGCGCCGAGGAATTGCTCAGCATTCGCGAGCGTTTCCCGTGGGGTGACTATCCGCTGCGGAGCGAAGAGGGCGAATTCCGCCTTGCAGATTATCAGGCGATGCTGGTGGAGCAGGCGGAGGAAATCGACGCCTTCCAGCAGCAACGTCAGCAGGCTTTTGACTGTGAACTGGCGCGCTGGCGAGCAGAAGGGCAATTCACCTTCGACAGTCAGCTGCAGGAACAGAGTAGTGAAGAGATTACGGTGCCTGCAGGGTGTAGCCCGGTAGAGAGCCAGGTGGCGGGCAGCGTGTGGCAATGGTTGGTTGACGAAGGCAGTGAGATTGAAGCGGGTGCCACGGTAGGCATACTCGAATCCATGAAGATGGAAATCCCGATCGTGGCGCCAGTCAGTGGAAAAATCCATTGTTTCTATCGCCAGGCCGGGCAGCAAGTGCAGGCGGGTCAGTTACTTATGGTGATCGATCCTTCAGCGGCATAAGTAAGAATAAAAAATAATCAGTAATCAGGCAGCAAAGCCGGGGATCTGACCCATAATTAGTAACCCGGCTGGTTGTTGCATTGCTATGACATCTTTTCGCAGTGTGCAACAGGCTGTGTCCCGTAACGGTTTAATAAAAAATTGAAAAGACCGCTGCGGGATACAGCCTGACTTGGCCGGGTTTCAGCGCCTGGTGGCGCTTACCTCTCTACTTTCACGTGCTTCATAGTGAGTTTTAAGGAGTTCTCTATGGAAATAAAAGATCCAATGGTCGAGTTATTGAGTAGCCTTGAGCAGATTGTTTTGACACGTGATGCACAGCCTTCCGTATCAGAAATTACACTCAACGCAGTATCCGTTCCCGAGCCACAGCGTTTACGCGAAATGACCGGCATGCAGGTGGATGAATTCGCCCGCGTGATGGGGGTGAGCGTTTCATCTGTAAAAAGTTGGGAGGCGCAACGCACGCGCCCATCCGCTACGGCACGTAAACTGATGAAACTGCTGCAAGCGAATCCCTACCTGGGACGGCAGTTACTCGAGTAAGAAGACTATCGGTTCTCTGACCCGCCTGCACGGCGGGTTTTTTTTCAGCTTAATCCGCCGTATTTTGCCGCCTGTTTCACAAACCAACTCTCTGGCACGCTGTGTGGTGGCTGCGCCAGCTGATCAATGCCTTGCTGAATGATCTGCTCTGCCTGCTGCCACAATTGCGGATCGCCCTGATTCAACAACTGAATTTGGATCTGTTTTTCAATCAGGTAGATACGTGCAAAGTCGGGATCGAAATGCACAATGGCGCGGGTGTTGTCGATGATATCGGCCAGCTTGATGGTTTGCGCATCGGGACAGGCTTCGGCGGTATGGCGGAAGTGCGCCAGTTTGCGGGCGGTGCGGTTTTTCGCCTCGGGCTGCGCGCTGTCAGTCAGCATATCGACCAGTTGCGCGACGCGCTGTCCAAAATGGCTCTCAATGTCCTGTAACGTGCTTGGGGTATCTTCTACGGTGTCATGCAGCCAGGCGGCGGCAATCATCTGTTCATCATCGGTGACGCTGCGCACCAGTTCGGCCACCGCAGCCGGGTGCACGATGTAAGGCTCATCGGTGTATTTGCGACGCTGACCCGCAGCAGCATGTGCCTGCGTGGCATAACGGCGCGCTTGCTCTTCCAGTGAATCACGCATCTTTAACACTCCGGAATAAAGTTGCTTGCAATTATCTAGCGCGCTATCTATATTGAATCGCATGAACAGTAATCAAGATGACAAAAAAGTGCAGCAGACGCCACTCCAGGTTGATCAACACCTCTGCTTCGCGCTCTATTCGGCGAATCTCGCGATGCACAAAGTCTATCGCCAGCTGCTGGCTGAGCTGGAGATTACCTATCCGCAATACCTGGTGATGCTGGTGCTGTGGAATCAGGATGATGTGACCGTATCGGAGATTGGCGAGCAGCTTTTCCTTGATTCAGCCACGCTGACGCCGCTGCTGAAACGCTTAGAATCCGCTGGTTTGTTACGCCGTCAGCGTTCGCGTCGCGATGAGCGCCAGGTGGTGGTGACCCTGACAGATGAAGGTCGTGCGCTGCGTGAACGAGCACAAAGCATTCCCGAGGCGGTACGCTGTGCCACCGCCTGTGACGATGACACCTTGATTGCTTTGAAAAATCAGCTGGACGATTTGCGCACCAATCTTAACCGCGCCAAATAAAGCATTTTGGATGTCGCCAACGCGGCATCCTGGATATCAACGTCAAAACTGCGCATGGATATATAGTGCGCGATTATATAGCGAATAGTGAGGTTAATATGTCTTTAGATAAAGTTGTTTATACCGCAAAAGCCAAAGCCACCGGCGGCCGTGATGGTCGTGCGACTTCGTCTGACAACGTGCTGGATGTGAAACTGGGCGTGCCAAAAGAGATGGGCGGCGCAGGCGGCGAAGTCACTAACCCAGAGCAGCTGTTCGCCGCGGGTTACTCAGCGTGCTTCCTCGGTGCGATGAAGTTTGTGGCCGGCCGTGACAAAATCACCATGCCAAAAGATGCGTGGATTGAAGGCGAAGTCGGTATCGGCCCAATTCCAACCGGTTTTGGTATCGAAGCTAAACTGAACATCCACCTGCCAGAGATGGATGCAGCCGAAGCACAGAAACTGGTGGATGCGGCACACATTGTTTGCCCGTACTCTAACGCCACGCGCGGCAACATTGATGTGACTCTGAATATCATCAACTAAGGTCGCTGCCAGTCTAAAGAGAGGCTCCATCAGGGGCCTTTTATCATTTTATGGGGTCAGATCAATTATTGTCTGGTCTTACCATTGGTTAAATGTTCTACTGCTGCGCTGCATGCGCCTTCATTGCCGTTCCGGTTCAGATTCGTCCCGTTCCTGCTCGTTGCTTGCGCTTTTCTCGCTCACGGACGAACTCTATTGACTTTAAATAGTCACATTTAAGGTTGGTTTATTGACACCGGGTCAGGAATGAATAAGTAAATGAATTATATCAAAACGTTAACGCAGCAAAAGCTGTCGCTGTTGCTTGCGCTCTATCTCGGCATCTTGTTGAATTTGCCAATTTTTTATCGCCGATTTGACGGCTTCCTAACGAAATCCACCCTCTCTAACTGGCTTTCTGCGGTCGCAGAAGTGACCGCTGCGGTGCTGCTGACGTTTTTCCTGATGCGTCTGCTATCGCTGGGCGGTAAGTGGGTTTATCGCATCTTTGCCACGTTAACCGTGGTAATTTCCGTGGCTGCCGCCTATTACATGGCTTTCTTTAATGTGGTGATCGGCTACGGCATCGTGGCCTCAGTGATGACCACTGATGTCGATCTCTCTAAAGAAGTGGTCGGCATGCGCTTTGTGCTGTGGATGGTGCTGGTCAGCGCGCTGCCGCTGCTGCTGATTTGGCGTAATAACCTTAGCCAGACCTTGATTGAGCAATTGAAAACGCCGGGCCAGCGTCTGAAGCCTGCGCTGATCATGCTGTTGAGCGTAGCGCTGGTGTGGTTGCCGATTCGCTACTTCGACAAACTGCAAAAAGTGAATGAAGAGATCACCAATATCGACCTGCCAAGTTACGGCGGGGTGGTGGCGCACTCGTATTTGCCTTCTAACTGGATTGCGGCGCTAGGGCTGTTTGCCTGGACTAAAGTCGATGAAGAGATGGATGGTGCGGAACTGCTCGATCCAGCGAAGAAGTTTACTTACGTGGCACCGCCGGGCATTGATGATACTTATGTGGTGTTTGTGATTGGCGAGACCACGCGCTGGGACCACATGGGTTTGCTGGGCTATGACCGCGATACCACGCCGAAGCTTTCTAAAGAGAAAAACCTGGTGGCGTTCCGCGGTGAGTCTTGCGATACCGCCACTAAGCTGTCGCTGCGCTGCATGTTCGTGCGCGAGGGCGGCACCATGGATAATCCTGGCCGCACGCTGAAAGAGCAGAACGTTTTTGCGGTGATGAAGGAGCTGGGCTTTACCTCTGAGCTGTTCGCCATGCAGAGTGAAGTGTGGTTCTACGATAACGCCGATGTGAATAATTTCTCGTTCCGTGAGCAGATTGGTTCTGAGAAGCGTAATCAGGGTAAAGCGGTGGATGACATGCTGCTGGTGCCAGAACTGCAGGCCTCGCTGCAACGTTACCCGAAAGGTAAGCATCTGGTGGTGTTGCACACTAAGGGTTCGCATTATCTGTATTCACAGCGCTATCCGCGCAGCTTCGCCCGTTATCAGCCGGAATGTATGGGCGTGGATGAGACCTGTAGTAAAGCGCAGTTGATCAATGCTTATGACAACTCGATTCTTTACGTCGATACCATGCTGGATAGCGTGCTCGATCAGCTGCGTGATAAGAAGGCGATTGTGTTTTATGCCGCCGATCATGGTGAGTCGATCAGCGATAATATGCACTTACACGGCACGCCGCGTGAGATGGCGCCGCCGGAGCAGTTCCGCGTGCCGATGATGGTTTGGGCCTCTGATAAATATCTCGAAGATCCCACCAACCGCAGTAACTTCGAGCGTTTGCAGGCGCAGCAGCGCGTGGGGAAAACCCATCGTCATGTTGAGTTGTTCGATACCATTTTAGGCTGCCTGGGCTACAGTTCGCCGGATGGCGGGATTAAAGCGGCGAATAACTGGTGTCAGGCACCGGCGGCGACGCCTGCTAAAGCGTTGTAAGGGTTTTCTGGAAGGTGTTGAGCGGCAGGGCTTTTTGCGGCGCTGTTTGCTTTCCAGGCGATCGGGCGGATTTTACGGAAAAGGGATTGACGCTCCCAAGGGGGAGCAGTAATATTCGCCCCCATCGGCGAGTAGCGCAGCTTGGTAGCGCAACTGGTTTGGGACCAGTGGGTCGGAGGTTCGAATCCTCTCTCGCCGACCATATTTGAAAAACCTGCTTGAAAAAGCAGGTTTTTTTTCGTCTGTCGATCGCGGAATCGGTGCAGTCAGGAGTGAATACGGGGCCGCTGCGTAAAGTCGCTGTCTCGTCCCTGATCGCTCGACACACGCCATCCCTGGCGTGTAACGCTTTACTCCGCGGCCCCGCATTCCCTCCTTCATCTGATTCTGTGCGGGTTTTTGAAGGCTAACATTCGGTTCTGTGCGTGTTGCAAAAAGAAAACATGATGCCGCCTAAGTGCTTGCTGCTTTTCAAAACAGCAGCATCAATGCTGATGAGCGATGGGAAGGGGGCTCGGGGAGCAAAGCGTTCGCTGCAGGGATGCGGCGACCGAGGCTACAGGGATGTATTTACGCCGTCTTTGCGATCGAGCCGCCTTCCCTGAGCAGCGCACCATTTAAAAGCGATGCTGTTTGCACCTAACCTTAGAATTCACCCATCCCATCCGACAAATCACATTTACCCGCCATTATTCCCACTTTACCGACTCGACCCCTCACGTAATCAACCCTGCACGCTTAATTCGCGACACATTCTTCTTATGACCGATTAATGCTTTTTGCTGATTTCTTATGCCATTACACCAGCATATTTCGCTGCCTGAACGTCATAACGCACGGCGAATCGTTCAGTTATTCGACGTTTACCAATAACTTTTGTGTGTTTTTTAGCGGTGATAATCACTGTCATTTGACTGTATAGCCAGACAATCACGCGGCATTGAGCGCTTTATCACCTTTTTAAATTTTGGCTCAGCGCAATAACCCTGTTTTTTATCGTTGCTTGCACTTACTCACACTCTGTGTAAATAACCCCACCTTGTATTGACGTTCTTTGCAACTGTTGACAAATTGATGCGTCAATAACATGCAGAGTAGGGCGATTCTGAGGAGCCATTGGCTATCGGATGACAAAAAAAACCACTCGCATGCTGCCCGAACCGCATAAAAAAATTCAGAGGTCGGGCGACGCACACAACATCACATCACAATGGAGCAAAACATGATCAACTCCCTGGCTAAATCCAGGATGCTGAAGGTCGGTCTTAGCCTGATTGCTATGACTGTTGCCGCGGGTGTCCAGGCGAAAACCCTCGTATATTGTTCAGAAGGTTCGCCGGAAGGCTTCAACCCACAGCTCTTCACATCGGGTACCACTTACGATGCCAGCTCCGTGCCGATCTACAACCGTCTGGTTGAGTTCAAAACCGGTACTACCGAGCTGCAGCCTGGCCTGGCTGAAAAATGGGACGTTAGCGAAGATGGTAAAACCTATACCTTCCATCTGCGTAAAGGCGTGAAGTGGCAAACCACCAAAGACTTTAAGCCAACGCGTACCTTCAACGCTGACGACGTCGTGTTCTCCTTCGAGCGCCAGCTCGACAAAAACAACAAGTACCACGGTGTATCGGGCGGCAGCTACGAATACTTCGAAGGTATGGATATGCCGAAGCTGATCGAGAAAATCGAGAAAGTTGACGACTACACCGTACGCTTCACTCTGAGCCGTCCTGAAGCACCGTTCATTGCTGACCTCGGCATGGACTTCGCCTCGATCCTGTCTAAAGAGTACGCTGACAACATGCTGAAAGCCGGCACGCCAGAGAAGCTGGACCTCAATCCAGTGGGCACCGGTCCATTCGTGCTGCAGCAGTATCAGAAAGATTCACGCATTCTGTATAAAGCCAACCCGGACTTCTGGGGCACCAAGCCGAAGATTGATCGTCTGGTGTTCTCTATCACGCCTGATGCGTCTGTGCGTTACGCCAAACTGCAGAAGGGTGAGTGCCAGGTGATGCCGTACCCGAACCCGGCTGACATCGCCAGCATGAAGAAAGATGACAAAATTAACCTGATGGAGCAGCCTGGTCTGAACGTCGGTTACCTGTCATTCAACACCGAGAAAAAACCGCTGGATAACGTGAAAGTGCGTCAGGCACTGACCATGGCGGTGAACAAACAAGCCATCATCGACGCTGTTTATCAGGGCGCTGGCCAGGCCGCGAAAAACCTGATCCCACCAACAATGTGGGGCTACAACGACGATGTGAAAGATTACGCTTACGATCCTGCCAAAGCGAAAGAGCTGCTGAAAGAAGCCGGCATGCCTGATGGTTTCTCTATCGACCTGTGGGCGATGCCTGTTCAGCGTCCATACAACCCGAACGCTCGTCGTATGGCGGAAATGGTTCAGGCTGACTGGGCGAAAATTGGCGTCAAAGCCAAAATCGTCACCTTCGAGTGGGGCGAGTATCTGAAGCGCGCTAAAGCCGGTGAGCATCAGACCGTGATGATGGGCTGGACCGGTGATAATGGGGATCCGGATAACTTCTTCGCCACCCTGTTTAGCTGTGCTGCCGCAAAAGACGGTTCTAACTACTCACGCTGGTGCTACAAGCCGTTTGAAGATCTGATTCAGCCTGCACGTGCAGAAGCCGATCACAACAAACGTATTGAGCTCTACAAACAGGCTCAGGTAGTGATGCATGACCAGGCTCCGGCGCTGATTATTGCTCACTCTACCGTGTATGAGCCGGTGAGCAAGAAAGTGACTGGCTATGTGGTTGATCCATTAGGTAAACATCACTTCGAAAACGTCGATATCCAGGAATAACCTTTCGGATTATCGCGGTCTGGGCCAGCGCTGCTGGCCCTCGGGCGGCACCTTTGCCGCCCGGTCTCCGCACTTTTTTTCCGGCTAATTTCTTATATTGAAGCGCTTCTTGCGTCGCGATCGGCTTTGTCGATTGCGTGTTGTGAGCAATGTAGTCCCTGGCGGCAACGCCACGGGAAATGACTGAGAATCCGGCTTATGCTGCAATTCATACTCCGACGTCTGGGCCTTGTCATCCCAACGTTCATCGGTATTACCTTACTGACCTTTGCGTTTGTCCATTTGATCCCCGGTGACCCGGTGCTGATCATGGCCGGCGAACGCGGTATTTCTCCCGAGCGTCATGCCCAGCTGATGGCCCAATTTGGCCTCGACCAGCCGATGTGGAAACAGTACATCACCTACATTAATGGTGTGCTGCACGGTGACCTCGGTATCTCGCTGAAAAGCCGCATCCCGGTATGGGATGAGTTCGTCCCTCGTTTCAAAGCCACGCTGGAACTTGGCATCTGCGCGATGCTCTTCGCGATTGCAGTGGGCATTCCGGTGGGCGTGCTGGCGGCGGTAAAACGCGGTTCGGTGTTTGATCACACCGCTGTGGGTATCTCCCTGACCGGTTACTCCATGCCGATTTTCTGGTGGGGCATCATGCTGATCATGCTGGTATCGGTGCAGCTCAACCTGACGCCGGTATCCGGGCGTGTCAGTGACACGATTTTCCTTGATGACAGCCACCCACTCACCGGTTTTATGCTGATTGATACGCTGCTGTGGGGTGAAGAGGGCGATTTCAAAGATGCGGTGATGCACATGATTTTGCCAGCCATCGTGCTCGGCACTATCCCGCTGGCGGTGATCGTGCGTATGACGCGTTCTTCAATGCTGGAAGTGCTGGGTGAAGATTATATCCGCACTGCGCGCGCTAAAGGCCTGACGCGTATGCGCGTCATCGTGGTGCATGCGCTGCGTAACGCCATGCTGCCAGTGGTCACCGTGATTGGTCTGCAAGTCGGCACTTTGCTGGCGGGCGCGATTCTGACGGAAACCATCTTCTCGTGGCCGGGACTGGGTCGCTGGCTAATCGAAGCATTGCAGCGCCGTGACTATCCGGTGGTGCAGGGCGGCGTATTGCTGGTGGCAATTCTGATCATTGTGGTCAACCTGCTGGTTGATCTGTTGTACGGCGTGGTCAATCCGCGCATTCGACATAAGAAATAAGGGGGGCATCATGACAACTGTTGATCCCGCAAGCGTAAGCGCTGCACCCAAGCCGATGACCCCGATTCAGGAATTCTGGCACTACTTCAAACGTAATAAAGGCGCGGTGATTGGCCTGGTTTACATCATTCTGATGCTGCTGATCGCCATCTTCGCCGATGTACTGGCGCCGCACGCGCCGTCAGAGCAGTTCCGTGATGCACTGCTGCATCCGCCGGTGTGGCAGGAAGGCGGTAGCTGGAAATTTATCTTTGGCACCGATGACGTGGGCCGTGATGTGCTGTCACGCCTGATGTTCGGCGCACGTTTATCGTTGCTGGTTGGCTGTCTGGTGGTGGTGCTGTCGCTGATCCTTGGCGTGGTGTTTGGCCTGATGGCGGGTTACCTCGGCGGCGTGGTCGACGCGGTGATCATGCGTCTGGTGGATATCATGCTGGCGCTGCCAAGTCTGCTGCTGGCATTGGTGCTGGTGGCGATCTTTGGTCCGTCGATTGTCAACGCCTCGCTGGCGATCACCTTCGTCGCCCTGCCGCACTATATCCGTCTGACGCGTGCTGCGGTGCTGGTGGAAGTGAATCGCGACTACGTGACCGCTTCCAGCGTGGCGGGTGCCGGTACGCTGCGCCAGATGTTCGTCAATATTCTGCCTAACTGCCTGGCACCGCTGATCGTGCAGGCTTCATTAGGCTTCTCCAACGCCATCCTCGATATGGCGGCGTTGGGCTTTCTCGGAATGGGGGCGCAACCGCCAACGCCGGAGTGGGGCACCATGCTCTCCGACGTATTGCAGTATGCGCAAAGTGCCTGGTGGGTGGTGACGTTCCCTGGTGTCGTCATCCTGCTCACCGTGCTGGCATTCAACCTCATGGGCGATGGTTTGCGTGATGCACTCGACCCGAAACTCAAGCAGTAAAGAGGCACCGAGATGGCACTATTAAATGTAGAAAAACTGTCGGTGCACTTCGGCGACGAAAAAACACCGTTCCGTGCAGTAGACCGTATCAGCTACCAGGTTGAACAAGGCCAGGTGGTGGGGATTGTGGGTGAATCCGGCTCCGGTAAGTCGGTCAGCTCGCTGGCGATTATGGGCCTGATTGATTATCCCGGTCGTGTGATGGCGGAAAAGCTGGAGTTCAACCAGCGCGACTTGCAGAAGATCTCTGAAAAAGAGCGCCGCCAGTTGGTGGGCGCAGAAGTGGCGATGATCTTCCAGGACCCGATGACCAGCCTCAACCCGTGCTACACCGTGGGCTTCCAGATCATGGAAGCGCTGAAGGTGCATCAGGGCGGCAGCAAAAGCACGCGCCGTCAGCGTGCTATCGACCTGCTGGATCAGGTCGGTATTCCCGATCCGGCCTCTCGTCTTGATGTTTATCCGCATCAGTTGTCGGGCGGTATGAGCCAGCGCGTGATGATCGCGATGGCGATCGCCTGCAAACCCAAGCTGCTGATTGCCGATGAACCGACAACTGCACTGGATGTGACCATTCAGGCGCAAATCATCGAACTGCTGCTGGAGTTGCAGAAGCAGGAGAACATGGCGCTGATTCTGATCACCCACGATTTGGCGCTGGTGGCAGAAGCCGCGCAGCACATCATCGTGATGTACGCCGGACAGGTGGTAGAAAGCGGCAAGGCGGTAGATATCTTTAAAGCCCCGCGTCATCCCTACACCCAAGCGCTGCTGCGCGCGTTGCCGGAGTTTGCCGCAGATAAAGCGCGTCTGGCTTCGCTGCCGGGTGTGGTGCCGGGCAAATATGATCGTCCAACCGGCTGTCTGCTCAATCCGCGCTGTCCGTATGTGACCGAACGCTGCCGTCGTGAAGAACCTGAACTGCGTGACATTCCGGGTCGCCAGTCTAAATGCCATTTCCCACTGGATGATGCCGGGAGACCGACTTATGAGTCTTGATAATACTCAGCAGGATTACCTGCTGCAGGCGATCGACCTGAAAAAACACTACCCGGTGAAGAAAGGGCTGTTTGGCCAGGAGCGCCTGGTGAAAGCACTGGATGGCGTCTCGTTCAACCTTGAACGCGGCAAAACGCTGGCGGTGGTCGGTGAGTCGGGCTGTGGAAAATCCACACTTGGACGCTTGCTGACCATGATTGAAACACCGACCGAAGGCCAGCTTTACTGGCATGGTCAGGATTTGCTGAAACACGATCCACAGGCGCAAAAACTGCGTCGTCAGAAGATCCAGATCGTGTTCCAGAACCCGTACGGCTCGCTTAATCCGCGCAAGAAAATCAGCCAGATTCTCGAAGAACCGCTGTTGATTAACACCTCTCTGACTAAAGCGGAACGTCGCGAGAAAACGCTGGAGATGATGGCGAAGGTGGGCCTGAAAACCGAGCATTACGATCGCTATCCGCATATGTTTTCCGGTGGCCAGCGTCAGCGTATCGCCATCGCGCGCGGTTTGATGCTCGACCCGGACGTGCTGATCGCCGATGAACCGGTTTCTGCGCTCGATGTATCCGTGCGTGCGCAGGTGCTCAACCTGATGATGGATTTGCAGCAGGATTTGGGTTTGTCCTATGTGTTCATTTCTCATGATTTGTCGGTGGTGGAGCATATCGCAGACGAAGTGATGGTGATGTATTTAGGTCGTTGCGTTGAGCGCGGCAGTAAAGAGGCCATTTTCAGCAATCCGCGTCATCCTTATACGCAGGCCTTGTTGTCAGCCACGCCACGTTTGAATCCAGATGAGCGTCGTGAAAGGATTAAATTGACCGGCGAACTGCCAAGTCCACTCAATCCGCCGCCGGGCTGTGCGTTTAACGCGCGCTGCCGCCGCCGCTTTGGTACCTGCGTCCAGTTGCAGCCCAAACTTAAGCAATATGGCGAGCAGCAAATTGCCTGTTTCGCGGTGGATCAGGACGAGAATCAGCCAGTGGGCGTGTAATTAACAACGCCAAAAATGAATAAAGGCTCCTGCGGGAGCCTTTATTTTTTCCTGCGTTATACTTCAGGGATGCTAACAAGAAAAATGTTTCTGCCAGAAGCGCCTGGAAATGTATTACTCCAGTGCATCAGTAATCGATTGGTCCTGATTAGGGGTTAAATCGTTAAGGCAAATTCTGAATAGCGTCAGGATTATGTGAGCATAATCACGCACCTGTTAAATCCGCAACTTGAACCACTTCTGCTTCATATCAGTAGCTTAGGTGAATGTTTTTGTCGTTATTATTTCAGTTAATCGATATTAATAAATCTCCGGCCTTAAATATCTGCATGCTTTTTGCATTGCCAGAATTTCAATCATATTGATAAAAGTCTTTTGTTGAATCCGCCGTTTTTGTAATCAGAATTCCCTCACTCTCTTTTAATGTGTGTGATATATTCGCGGAAAATTCCCTCCCGCTTTTACAGGCTCTGATCATGAAGAATTACGACGATCTGCAGCGTTTTAAAGAAAAGACCAAAACGCTCGATATCGCTTTTAAGGATATGTCTGGGCAATCGCAGGAAGCGGATCACAGCCAGTGGGCGATCATTCGCCAATTAGCGACCGATAATGAGCCTGAGTTAGGCAGCGGCCAGCGTATTGACCTGCCACAGCCGCAGCCGATTCGCGGTGATGAGTTCAGCGCACCCGCTGCTGCACCGGCGGCAATTTCACCTGCGGCCAGCACTTCACGCGGTTCGATTCTCGACAGCCTGGCGGCCACTGCGCCTGCAGAACCTGCGCCAGCCACGCCGCCTGCGGGAGTCTCGTCTCTCTTCCCGCCTGCACCCGCGGCTAAGCCGGCGCCTTCTGTGATCTCACAGGCACCGAAAGCGACCCATGTTGAGCGTCAGGCCACGACGTCGCTGTTTCCACCGCCGCCAGCGAAACCGGCGGCTGCACCTTTATCTGCATCCGCACCTATCGCTGCGGTACCTACAGTAACGCCGGCTCCCGCACCTGTAGCGAACCCTGCTCCAGCGCCTTTAACCTCACCGATTGCCGCGACATCGGCTGAAGCGCCGCAGGCTACAACAACGTTCAGTGCGCCCGCGTCTACCTTTACCGCTCCGGTTGAACCGGCGCGTCCGGCAGCTTCTGCACCCTCACGTTTTGGTGCCCTGTTCCGCTCGCGTGCGACGGAACCCGCTAATCTTTCAAAAGAAACACCCTTAAAACCGCTATTGGAGAAGATTGCGCTATGCCGTTAGTTTGTGTGTGCTCGCCAAAAGGGGGAGTAGGGAAAACCACCATGGCGGCCAACCTTGCATGGAGCCTGGCTCGCGCTGGCAGCAAGGTGTTGGCAATCGATTTCGATGTCCAGAACGCATTGCGCCTGCATTTTGGGGTGCCACTGCACGATGGTCGCGGCTTTGTTGCGCGCTCTGAAGAGCAGGCTGACTGGAGCCAATCCATCCTCACCACCGGCGGTAATATTTTCGTCATGCCTTATGGCGATGTGACCGAAGATCAGCGTGAGCGTTTTGAAGAGAACCTGATTAAAGATCCGCATTTCCTGCGCCGCGGTCTGGACACGGTTTTAAATTACCCGGGACTGGTCATTATTGCCGATTTCCCGCCAGGCCCAGGTCCGGCACTTAAAGCCATGGCTGCTTTGGCCGATATGCATTTAGTGGTGATGCTGGCAGATACCGCCTCGGTCTCTTTACTGCCGCAAATTGAAAATGACCGCATGATAGGTCAGCCGCTCAATAATAAGCGTGGTCATTATTTCGTGCTTAACCAAAGTGACAATCGCCGCAATATTAGCCGTGAAGTCACTGGCTTTATGCAGCAACGTTTGGGCGAGAATTTATTAGGCGTGGTGCATCGTGATGAAAGCGTCGCGGAAGCCAATGCTTCACAACAATCAGTTTATGATTTCAGCCCGGCATCAGCCGCAGCCTTTGATATCGAACTGGTGGCGAAGCGCGTAGCCAATATCCTGAATATTACCGTGGGTAACGGTGAAGTTCAGGCACCTATCCGCAGCCATTATTAATCGCCAGGCATTTGCCTGGCGGTATTAGCAATAATAACAACACAGCTTCTTTAGGGTGAATCATGAGTAAACTCGGGTTTTACCTGCTGCTGCTGGTGCTTGCACCTGTGGCCGCGGTAATCGTCATCACGCCTATGGACAGCCAAAAACAATATATTTTTGGCTTAATCAGCATCGGGATGATGTTTTTACTGGGTTTCAGCAAAAGCCGCAAAATAACTGTCATCATGGTTATCCTTTCTGCGCTGATGTCGACCCGATATATCTGGTGGCGCACCACGGAGACGCTGCAGTTTAATTCCGAGATTGAAGCGATTCTCGGCATCGGCTTATATCTGGCCGAACTGTATGTCTGGCTGATTCTGATTCTCGGCTTCCTGCAAACCACCTGGCCATTAAAACGCACCATTGAACCGTTGCCGGACGATACCAGCCTGTGGCCTACCGTTGACGTCTATGTCCCGACCTATAACGAAAGCCTCGACGTAGTGCGTGATACCGTGCTGGCGGCGCAGTGCATCGATTATCCGCGTGACAAGCTCAAGGTCTATCTGCTGGATGACGGCAAGCGCAGCGAGTTTGCGGTTTTTGCCGCCGATGTAGGGGTGGGCTATATCACCCGTGACGACAACAGTCATGCGAAAGCCGGTAACCTCAACCATGCGATGAAAATCACCAAGGGTGAGCTGATCTGCATCTTTGACTGTGACCACGTCGCCACCCGTACTTTCCTGCAGGCGACCGTCGGTCCGTTCCTGAACGATCCCAAGCTGGCGCTGTTGCAGACGCCACACTATTTCTATTCACCGGACCCGTTTGAACGTAACCTGCGTGCAGCGCGTACCATTCCGAACGAAGGCGCGCTGTTCTACGGCCCGGTTCAGCAGGGTAACGACAACTGGAACGCCACCTTCTTCTGCGGTTCCTGTGCGGTGATTCGCCGTAGCGCGCTGGAAGAGATTGGTGGATTTGCGGTGGAAACCGTGACCGAAGATGCGCACACCGCATTGAAAATGCAGCGCCTGGGTTGGGGGTCTGCCTTCCTGGCGATTCCGCTGGCTGCAGGTCTGGCCACCGAGCGTCTCGGTTTGCACGTGGTTCAGCGTAACCGCTGGGCGCGTGGCATGACGCAGATCTTCCGTGTGGATAATCCGCTGTTTGGCCGTGGTCTGAAATGGCAGCAGCGTCTCTGCTACCTCAACGCCATGCTGCACTTCCAGTTCGGTCTGCCGCGCGTGGCATTCCTGACCGCGCCGCTGGCGTACCTGCTGTTCAACCTGAACATTATTCACTCGTCGGCGTCGCTGATCTTCGCCTACGTATTGCCGCATCTGGTGATGTCGCTGTACGTCAACTCCCGCATGAACGGCAAGTTCCGTTACACCTTCTGGGGTGAAATCTACGAAACCGTGATGTGCTTCCACCTCGTGATCCCGACATTGCTGACCATGCTGGCGCCAAAGCGCGGTAAATTTAACGTAACGGATAAGGGGGGCCTGCTGGACCAGGGCTTCTTCGATTTCCACATCGTCCGCCCCCATGTGATTGTCGCGGTACTGCTGACCATTGGTATCGTCGCGGGTGTGGTGCGTGCAACGGCACATGATTACTTCGGTGTTGACCCTTATGTTATCGCCCTCAACGTCGGCTGGGCGGTGTTCAGCCTGATCATCCTGATGGCGGCGATTGCCGTGGCGCGCGAAACCAAGCAGGTACGTAAAACCATTCGTATCGAAGTGCAGATTCCGGCGGTGATTCACTACGCCAGCGGTATCTCATCACGCACCCAAACCAGCGACCTGTCGATGGGCGGCGCGCAACTGGATGCACCGGACAACCGTCATGAGCATGATGAAATTGAAGAGATTGATCTGCTGCTGAAATCCGGTGCCATCACTATTCCGGTGAGCAAAATCTCCGGCGATGAAGAGACCATTCGTCTGCGCTTTGGTGATATGCCGCTATCGCGTCGTCGTGAGCTGGTGCGTGTGGTACTGGCGCGCGCCGATGCGTGGATCCAGCCCGAGTATAAGCAGGACAACCCGCTGGTATCGCTGGGCACCATTATTCGTACCGTATTTGAGCTGTTCTGGCTGACCTGGAAAGATCGCCGTGAGAAGCATAAGCGTGAAAACCAGTCGGCAGTGAAAGAGGACAGCGCAGTATGAAGAATTTGACGCAAACGTTGCTGGCAAGCTCGCTGGCAACGGCGCTGATGCTCGCCCCGGCCTGGGCAGAAACCCCTGCGGTAACGCAGGATAGTTCGGCCTTGTCCAACGTGCCGCCACCGCAAGGCATCCAGAGTGAAGCGGATGCCCAGTTGCAGCAGGCGGCGGGTGCAACACCTTATGCGCCCACTGAAAATGCACCAGCAACTGAAAATACTGCCCCGGCTGCGACGGATATGCCAGCAGCCAACGCCACGAACTCGGCTGCACCACAGACGGAGCCGCCTGCTACCACGCCAGCGCCAGAGATGGTACTTCCTGATGTGGCACCTGCGGCATCAGTCGCCGCACCTGTGGTTTCCGCTTCTGCGATGCTCAATCAACCTATCAGCAGCACCATTTCCGTGGCGCAGATGGGCCAGCCGCAGGGCATCACCTTAACGGGCGGTCAGCTGCAATCCGGTATCGTGTTTACTCTGCCGAGCGATGAAGTGATCACCAACGCGCGCCTGAATCTGTCGCTGCGCGTTTCAGCAGCACTGGCGGCGCGTAATACCTCGTTGCAGCTGATGCTGAATGGTCAGCCGCTAGGCACCTTGCCGCTGGGTTCGAGCGACAGCGATGTCAGCGACTACCAGTTGGATATCCCAGCGGCAATGGTGGTCTCAAGCAACAACCTCAGCTTCAAAATTAACGATGCCGACAAACTGCTGTGCGAAAAAGAGAGTGCACAGCAGTATCAGGTGTCGATTCTGCCTAAAACCACGCTGAGCCTCGAAGGCCAGCAGTTGAATATCGGCACCAGCCTGCGCAACTTCCCGCGTCCGTTTATGGATGCGCAGCGTATGACGCCCGCCAGCGTCACTTTTGGCTTTGCTGCCAATGCCACGCCGGACAGCATCAGCGCGGCGGCGTTAGTGGCATCATGGATGGGTATTCAATCGGACTATCGCGGCATTCGTTTCCCGGTGGTGCGTGGCGATCTGCCTGAGCACAACGGCATTTTGATTGGTCACCCCGGTGAGAAGATCGGTTCTGTGACCTTGCCAGCGACCAACGGTCCGCTGCTGCAGGTGATTGATAACCCGAACAACCCGGTTTACAAACTGCTGTTAGTGGTTGGCGCGGATGATGCACAGCTGCGTCAGGCGGCCAACCGCTTAACCACCCAGCCGCTGGCGACCGATGCCAGTAGCCTGAACGTGCAGCCGCAGCCGATTGGCCTGCGTAAGCCGTATGACGCGCCGCGCTGGATCAACACCAGCCGTCCGGTGCGGTTGAGCGAGCTGCTGCGTAAAGATCAGAGTCTGACCACCACCGGCATCTGGCACGATGCGCTGAGCGTGAACTTCCGCGCGGCGCCAGACCTGTTTATGTGGGATGGCGACACCATTCCGGTGGAGCTGCACTATCGCTTCCCGTCAGAAAGCTGGATTGATGAGAACAAATCGTTCCTCAATGTGATGATTAACGGCACCTTCCTGCGCAACCTGACCGTAAACAAAGTCGGCTTGCTGGAGAGCGCCTGGCATCGTCTGGGCGGCGACGCCCGTCAGGAGCACTACACCCTGAAGCTGGAGCCGTATCTGATTTACGGTGATAACCAGCTGGCGCTGTACTTCAACATCAAACCGAAAGCGGACGCGCCATGTGGTGTGTTGCTCAACAACAACATCAAGAGCCGCATCGAAGATGATTCGTGGATCGATCTGAGCCACACGCGTCATTTCACCATGCTGCCGAACCTGTCGTACTTCGTTGGCGCATCATTCCCGTTCTCGCGTCTGGCGGACTTCTCGCAGACCACTTTGCTGCTGCCAGAAAAACCGACCGATGCAGAGATCTCCACGCTGCTGGATATGTCTTCACGTGCCGGTAACGCGACCGGTGTACCGCTGGTGCAGAACCAGGTGCTGTTTGGTTTGCCAAATGGTGGCACTAACCTGACACGCCTGCAGGACAGTGATCTGCTGGCGGTGAGCACCACACAGAACAGTGAATTCAATCAGCAGATGCTGGCTAACACGCCTTATCAGACCAGCGGTAATACGTTGGGCGTGAAAGATCCGACGACCTGGGACAAGCTGCGTGGCTGGCTGACCGGCGACTGGAACCTTCAGCAGCTGGATGCCGATCGTTACTTCTCCTCCAACGAAGCGTGGCGTGGCTTTGTCAGCTACCGCTCGCCGTGGAATGCCGATCGCCTGGTGGTGATGACGGTGGCAACCAGCGATCAACAGCTGCTGCGTTTGCATGAAGATCTCAACTCGGCGCGCATTAACGCGGGCATTCGTGGCGATACTGCCATCATCACTGATGAAAACGGTATTCGCAGTTTCCGCGTCGGCCCACAGTTCCCGAGTGGCGAAATGCCGTGGTACATGATGGTGGTGTGGTATGCCAACCAGCATTCGGTGCTGATGGCGCTGGCCGCTCTGGTGCTGGCAACGCTGGTCGGCGGTAGCGCATGGGCGATGCTGAAGCGTCATGCATGGCGACGCCTCAACCCGAAAGCTGATAGCAAGTCCGGCAAGAAGTAAGGATAAAAACAATGAAAAAAAATCTGTTGAGTGCCGGTATTCGTCATGCCCTGATTCTGGGTGGGGCACTGGCGTTCTCTCAGCCGCTGCTGGCGGCGGAGAGCACCAATCCTGCGTTACAAGCGTTGTTTGATCAGGCGGCTTACTGGCATCAGAAAGCGCATGACGATTTGGCCAAATCTTCGCTGCAAAAAGTGTTGATGGTGGAACCCAACAACACTCAGGCGCTTTATTTGCTGGCGCTCTATTCCCAGCAGAGCGGCAGCAGCGCGGAAGCGGCGCAGTGGCGCGCGCGACTGAGTGCCGCATCGCCGAACGATCCGCACCTCACCGAACTGGATAATGCGCGTCAGCTGCAAACCATCCCACAGGCGCAGCTGTCGTTAGCGCGCCAGCAGGCCCGCAGCGGCAATATTGCAGCTTCGCTGCAAACCTGGCGCAATACCTTTAATGGTAATGAGCCACCACCGAGCGTGGCGGCGGAATATTACCTGACCATGGCCGGAGACCGCTCGCTGCTGCCGCAGGCGGTCGAAGCGCTGCGTCAATTCGCGGCCGATCATCCACAAGATACCGGCGCGAAGCTGGCACTCGGCAAAGCACTGACCTATCAGGAATCGACCCGTCGTCAGGGTATTGATCTGCTGGGCACGCTGGCGGATGGCAACAAAGATGCTGACCGTTCACTGCGTCAGGCGCTGCTGTGGCTCGGCCCGCAGGCGTCCGATGCCTCGCTATACCAAACCTGGCAGCAGCGTCATCCGCAAGACAATGCGGTGATGGATTACTACCGTAAAAATGTTGGCGGCGCTGAGAAGGGTGCTGGCTTTACCGCACTGAACAGTGGTGACGTCAGCAACGCGCAGAACAACTTTGAGAAAGTGCTGCAGGCGAACCCGCAGGATGCCGATGCACTGGCGGGTATGGGCTATGTGGCTCAGCGTGCCGGGCGCTATGCCGAAGCGGCTGATTATCTGACGCGCGCCGCGCAGATGGGCGGCGATCAGAGCGAGACGCGCCAAAAGCAGGCAGCCGATGCGCGCTTCTATGCTCAACTGGCGACCGCGCAGCGGGCGCTGAAAAACGGTGACAGCGCGCAGGCATTAGCCTTGAGTGAACCCCTGGCGCAGGCCGATGGCGAGAAAGGCGTTTCCGCTAAGCTGTTCCGCGCGGACGTGCAGCGTCGCAGCAATCAACTCGACCAGGCAGAACAAACTTATCGCTCTATCCTGCAAGCCGATCCGAACAACCGTAACGCCAAAGAAGGCTTGTTCTACGTGCTGCGTCAGCAGAACCGCAGTGCCGAAGCCAACACGCTGCTGGCTTCTCTGCCGGATAGCGTGCGCCAGAGCGTGGCCCCGCGCGGCAGCAGCACCGATCCGATTCGTGCGCAGGCTAAGCGTGAGCTGGCGGCAGGCAACAACAGCGCCGCGATAGCCACCTTGAACAGCGGTATTCAACGCTTCCCGAATGATGGCTGGTTACGCCTCGACCTGGCGCGTATTTATCGCGCACAGGGCGATAATATGATGGCCGCCAATATCATGCAGCCGTCGATGCGCAGCGGCGCCAGCACGGCAGAGCTGTATGCTGGCGCATTGAACGCCAGCGAGAGCGGTGCCTGGCAGCAGGCGAGTTTACTGCTGTCACGCATACCGAACGGCAGCAAGAGCAGCGATATGCGCGAGCTGGCGCAGCGTGTGAACTTCAACCTGCAGATGACCACCGCCGATCAGTATCTGGCGCAGGGCTCGAATGCTGCAGCGGCGAATACCCTGCGTGCGCTGGCCTCGTCACCTCCGTCCAACCCGGTGGATGCCGGTAACCTGGCACAGAAGCTGGCGAAAGCGGGCGATCTCACCACCGCTGTCTCTGTGGTGCGCAGCAATATGCAGCGCGGCATTCAGGGGAATGCCGGTGATTACGCTGCACAGGTTGCGGTGCTCAACCAGGCGGGTCTGAATACCGAAGCGCAGAGCTTCCTCAGCAGCCCGGAGTTGCAGGCGCGCAGTACACCAACGCAGCTGGCGGGTATTCGCAACGGTTACGTGATCAACGAAGTGGATCGTCTGCGTGAGCAGAAGCAGTACGCCGCGGCTTACGACAAGCTGGTGGGCGCACTGCAGCACGATCCACAGAACCGCGATCTGATGTTCGCCATGGCGCGACTGTATCAGTCCGGCAAGATGAACAAAGAAGCGGGTGTGGTGTATGACTACCTGATGACCCAGGATACGCCAACGCAAGATGCGCGTATCGGTGCCATCAACGTGGCACTGGCGAATAATGACGTCAATAAAGCCAATACCCTGACACGCGGCCTGAACAATGAGCAGTCACCGGATCGCCAGTTGTTACTGGCGCGCGTGGCTGAAGCCAACGGCAATCACAGCCAGGCCATGAGCTATCTGCGCAGTGCGCGCGGGCAGTTGATTGGTCTGCAGGGTGCCACCAACGGTGATACGCCAAGCGTGGGTGGCCTGGCATTGGCGGATAACCCGTTCATCAACCGGGGTACTTCGCCGGTGGGACGTTCTCCGTCTGCTTATGGCGCGGTGATGCCATGGCAATCGGCACCGGATGTCACCAGCAGCGCAACGGGGACCACGCTGGCCAGCAATACACCGGCAATCCAGCAGAGCCAGACGTTACGCCAGATCGACAGTATGATGGACGATCTGCAAGAGAAAACCGGCACCTGGATTCAGGGTGGCATGCAGGTACGTGGTCGTGACGGCGAATCGGGTCTGAGCAAACTGACCGAAGCCAAAGCGCCACTGACTTTCTCCACCGTCCCGTTTGGCGAATCGCGCTTTGACTTTACTATGACACCTGTCTCGCTCACGGCGGGCAGTGCGGCGGGCGACGCGTGGCGTCGTTTCGGCACCAATGCCCTGGTGCAGGGTAATGTGGTGGCGTCTGGCGATGCCAAAATTGACGATGTCCCGTCTTCATCCACTGATTCGCAGAAAGCCACCGGTGTTGAGCTGAACCTGGCATTGAAAGGCGATAGCTACAAAATCGACCTCGGCAGTACGCCACTGGGACAGGATTTGAGTACCCTGGTGGGGGGCGTGCAGTGGTCACCGAAACTCACTGACTTCCTGACGCTGATCCTCACCGGTGAACGTCGTGCGATGACCGACAGCCTGCTCTCCTATGTGGGCGTGGAAGATAAAACCAGCGGTAAGCGCTGGGGTCGCGTGACCAAAAACGGCGGTAATGCGTTGCTGAGCTACGATAACGGCGATGCCGGTTTCTATCTCGGCGGCGGCGCTTACAGCTACATCGGTGAAAACGTGGCGAGTAACAACAGCGTGCAGGCGACTGCCGGTGCGTATGTGCGTCCGTTCCACTACGACGATCGCGAGCTGAAGGTGGGCATGAGCCTGTCGTGGATGGATTACTCGAAAAACCTGAGTTACTTCAGCTACGGCCAGGGCGGTTACTTCAGCCCGCAGAACTATGCATCGGTCTCGTTCCCGATTGAGTTCTCACGCAAGTTCGACGATCTGAAAGTGAACGTGGGCGGTTCGGTGGGTTATCAATCCTACAGCCAGGATAAGAGCGCTTACTTCCCTAACGATCCGACTTACCAGGCACAAATGCAGAGTCTGGCCGATCAGGGTTACGTGAAGAGCGCTTACTACAGCGGCGAGAGCAAGAACGGTATTGGCTATAACTTGCATGCTGGTGCGGACTATAAGATTAACAAAGATGTCACCATTGGCGGCCAGTTAGGCTACGACACCTTTGGCGATTACAACGAGAGCACAGCGAATCTGTACTTCCGTTATCTGTTCGGAGACAACTAAATGAGTGAGCAGGCAACCGCGCGCGTCAGCCATCCGCATCAGCCGGGTTGGTTTGATCTGGTCAGCGTGATGATTGAAGGGATGCTGGACAACGCGGGCGAGGAAGCCGAAGGCTTCCTCAACAATGTGGGCGCATCGCTGGCAGCGCGCTATCCTTTAGCGGAAGCGCGCACCGTGCAGGATCTGGAACGCGAGATGAATCTGCAACTGGCGCGCTTTAGTTGGGGTTTCACCCAGCTTCAGCCGCTGGAAAATGCCATTCTGATTCAGCATCATGCGCTGCCGCAGGGCGACAGCAAGGTGGGTGCAGAGCGCTGGCAGCTGGCAATGAGCGCCGTGCTGGCCGGTGTTTATTCACAGTGGCTGCAGGCACAGGGCGGCAGCGCTGCGGTGCCGGTTACCTTCGAAAAGAATGACGGCAACACGCTGCATTACCGATATCAATAGGATTGTTTGATGAGAGTCATGCGCTTCTGGCGTCAATGGATGCTGTGTTTCATGGTGATGTTTTTCAGCGCCCAGGCTGCTGCAGATGGCTGGAGCACCTTCAAAGGCCGCTTTATGAGCGGCGATGGACGTATCAGTGATACGGCCAACAATAATGTCAGTCATACCGAAGGTCAGGGTTATGGCATGCTGCTGGCCGTCGCGAACGACGACCGCACCACGTTTGATCTGCTGTGGAAGTGGACGCGCACCCATCTGCGTAATCCGCAAAACGATCTGTTCTACTGGCGTTACACGCCGGGTGCTTCAGACCCGATTGCCGACAAGAACAATGCCTCTGATGGCGATGTGCTGATTGCGTGGGCACTGCAGCGCGCAGGCCAAAAGTGGGGCGGTGATTATCAGTCAACTTCTGACCGTATTCAGCGCGCCATCGTCAAACAAAACGTGATCACGTTTGGCGGCCACACGGTGATGTTGCCAGGCGCACAGGGCTTCAATAAAAACAGCTATGTGGTGCTGAATCCCTCTTATTTCCTGTTTGCCGCCTGGCAGGAGTTTGCTGACCGCAGTCACCTGCGCGTGTGGAATAACCTGATCGATGACGGCATGGAACTGCTCGGTGATATGCACTTTGGCAAAACCGGTCTGCCGCTCGATTGGGTGGCGCTGAATGCCGATGGTTCAGTGGCACCGGCAGTGGGTTACTCCAATCGCTTTAGCTACGATGCGATTCGTATTCCGCTCAATATCTGGTGGTATGACCCGCAAAGCCTGCGTCTGGTGCCGTTCCAGCGCGTCTGGCAGGGCTATGGTCGCCAGACGACACCGGCCTGGTTTGATGTGCTCGCCAACACCCCTGCGCCATACAATATGGACGGCGGCTTGCTGGCGATTCGCGATCTGACTCTGAATCAAACCGGTTATCTCAGCGATCGTTTAGCGCCGGATCAGAACTACTTCTCCGCCAGCTTGCAGTTACTGACCTGGCTGGCGTATCAGGAAAAGCGTTAAATATTTCGCGATACATCGCGTTGTCAGCACATAGCGCGATTTTTGTAGCAGTGCAACGTACTACGTAATTGAAAGGGCCGCACTTCATCAACGAAGTGCGGCTTTTTTATTTGAAGTCCGCATACGGCTCAAGCGGTTGTGGTGGCATATCCATATCGCCATTCCAGCCGCCCATTGAATAACGCATGTAGATCAAGCCGTGACTCGGGGTGTAATCCTTGGCTTGCTGAATATCCATCGCGAGACCGACTGACCAGTGCGGCGTGATGCGTCGTTCTACCACTGCTTGCAGGGTGTAACCGAAACCGTTGCCGGAGCTGCTGTCGGAGGTCGGGTTGGAAGCCAGCGTAAAGCCAGGATTGACCGGATAACGCTGCTGAGCGTCGGTTTGCGATTGTGACCAGGAGACCGAGCCGCCCAGATCAAACGACCAGTTCTCGGTGCGCTGGCGATAAGTGACCGGCACCGCCAGCGAGAAATACTGCTGCGGACTGTAATAGCCCCCCTGGCCGAAGGTGTAGTCGCTAAGGTCTTTTTGGTAATGCCACAGCATGCTGTTCAGTCCGACGGTGGCACGGCGATTATCTTCGTTGATCAACTTGTAGTAATAGCCTGCCATCAGGCGTTCACGGCTCGGAAGAGGCTCTCGTAGGTACAGAGTGTACGCCACCGTCACCACCACAATCGCACACCAGCGCTCTCC